>NZ_JBHXME010000013.1:19194-102925 GCF_042721125.1 Streptomyces sp. NPDC058469 | reverse complement strand
AGCCGACGTCCTCTTCGCGATGCTCCGCGACGGCACCTTCTACCAACCACCAACCCCGATCACCCCTTGACCGAAGTCATAGGGGCACCCCCCCGTGACGGCGCCCCGCCCCCTGCACTCCACCGCTCGAGGTTTCCCCAGGTCAGGTACGAAAGGCCTGCTGGAGTACTGGTTGTCGGCCGCCTCGGCGTCGCGAGCCGATGACCGTCCGGCCGGTCAGCGCATCACCGTGGTGAGGACGTCGGCGCCGAGGCTGATGAGCGGTTCCGCGTGCAGCCGATGGAATACCATGCGGCCCTCGCGCTTCGAGGTGACGAGGCCGACCTCGCGCAGCCGCCGCAAGTGCCGGGACACCTGGGGCTCACCGATCCCCATGCGGGCAGCGAGTTCCGAGGTGGTGATGGGCTCGCCCAGCAGGTGGCGGCACAGCTCGAACCGTGCGGGCTCGGCGATGGCGGCGAGGCGTTCACGTACCAGCCGCTGGGAGACCGGGGACTGTTGTTCCCAGTCCCCCGCGATGAAGTGCACCACCAGGGGCAGGCCTTCATCCACCTTGAGGATCAGGTGCGGCCACCCGCGCATGGTCGGCACCAGGAGGCAGCCGCTCCCGCGGACTGTGCCGCGTGCTGACTGGAGTTTGTCGTACGAGACCCGCGCGGGATGCTGCGTGAAGGTCGCGGTGGGGCTGACGGAGGTGAGCACGGTGCTCACCGGGGCGGTTCTCAGCTGGTCGCGTACCCGTGCCGTGACATCGGTGAGGCGCGGGCCCACCTTGGCCCACTCGTCGTCGAAGAACACCTCCGCGCAGTGCGCGAGAGTGTCGACCAAGCCGGTGCGGAACCGCTCGGGGTCGCTGACCAGGGCGTTCGCCAGTTCTCCGCGGGAGAAGGAGCGTCGTTCGCAGGACTTCACGAAGTCGTGCCGCTCGACGCTGCTGTGCAGTACGTTCTCGCTCGGGGGATTGACACCCCACCCGCGGATCCCGTCGGCCGCCAGCGGAACGAACACGCCGAGGTCGAGACGCAGCAGTTCGTCCAGCTCCTGAGCCAGAGTGCGGTCGAGCGGCGCGTGCAGTGGGAAGAACAACCGGCACCGATAGCGGGCCCACAGCGGCGAGTAGTACCGGAGCTCCTGAGTGAAGGATCCGGTCAGCCGTGCGCCGGTCCGTGCGAGCCAGGTCCGTGACTCCGGATGGTGTTCCGGCTCGGCCAGGACGTGCAGACACGACAGAAGCTCGGCGAGCGGGGAGGTACCCACCGTGAAATCGGACGCGTTCGCGCCTTCGACATCGAGCACGACGACCACGCGATCACCTTATGGCAGGCTCGCCGCGCACCACCAGGCGAGGGCCCGGGGCAGGGCCTGGGCTCGTTCGCCGGCGGTGCGCGGGCGGTGGGACGAGTGGGTTCACCCAGCGTCGTCGGTGCGGATCACCGACAGGGTCAGCCAGGACGCGGCGCCGGGAGCCAGGTGGACGCGGTTGGCCGCGACGACGCGGCGGCGGGAACCGGCCTCCGTGCCCCCGGTGTTGGGGTTGAGGTCGAAGCGCGGGAAGTTGCTCGACGACACGTCCAGCCGGATGCGGTGGCCTGCCGCGAAGAGGTTCGCGGTGTCGGGAGCTGTGACGGTGATGGGGTAGACCTCCCCCGGCACCATCGGCTCCGGCCTCTCATAGGAGTCACGGTATCTGGCGCGCAGGATGCCGTCGGTGAGATTCATCGCGTACCCGTTCGGGTAATCGGGCGTCGGCGGGTGGACGTCGATGAGCTTCACCGTGAAGTCGGTGTCCTTGGCGCTGGAGGAGACGGAGAGCCGCACGGTCACCGGCCCCGCCACCGTGACGTCTTCCGCCAGCGGCTCGGTCTCGAAGGCGAGCACGTCCGGTCTGCTCGACAGCGGAAGGTACGGCGGCCTGCTTCCGTACACCTGCTCGTCCGTCCGCTGGTCGAAGGCGCCGCCGACCATGACGGGTTCGCCCGAGGTGACCTGCCCGCCGATCGTGGGTACGGGGTCGGCGGGGTCGTAGTCGTACTCGACGTACCTGTCCACGCCCGCCGCGGGTTCCTGCCGGGTGAGCGCGCCCCGCTCACGCAGGTAGAACCGTACGGTGTCGGCCTGCTGGGGCGGCCAGCTGTCCGCCGTACGCCAGGCGCCGCCGTGGTCCAGCCTTCCCTTTGCGGTGCGTCTGCCGGTGCCGCCGCCCATCAGGAAGTACTGCACCTTGGGGTAGTGGCCTGGCTGTGCGCCGTCGAGGTGGAGGGCGAACCAACGGGCGCGGAACTCCAGGTAGTCGGGGGCGAGGCTGCCGTCGAGGGTGGCGGTCGGCCCGAAGTCGACGTCTCCCGCGTGGTGGTCGCTGCGCGCCCCGTGGGTCCACGGCCCTATGACGAGGTACGTGGGGCTGGACTTGCGGGCGCCCAGCTCCTGGAAGTTCTCCACAGCAGTGCGGACGTACGGGTCGTACCAGCTGACCATGTGCAGGGTCGGGACGTCGGGGAACGCGTCGTAGTAGCCGCGGCCGTAGATGCCGAGCTGTTTCCAGAACCCGTCGAAAGGCCCGCGCTCCCACTGGTCGAGGAGGTAGTCCTCGTACTCGGGGACCGCGCGCAGCGGCGACGCTCCGCGCCTCCACGGCATGGCACCGAACCAGGCCTTCAGGTCCTGGGAGGTGAGTGCGGCCATCACCACGGGGTCCGCCTGGGCGGCGGGACTTTGGATGGCGTGTTGGAAGGCCCAGGTGGCCTGCTTCAGCTCGAACGCGCCTCCCATGCGCACGCCTGCCTCGTAGGCGCTGGCGAAGCCCCCCGAGTCGATGAACATCGCGGCCAGGTGGTCAGGGGAGAGAGACGCCAGCGCGGTCTGCGCGTGGGCGGAGTAGGAGACGCCGGTGGTGACGACCCGGCCGTCGCACCAGGGTTGCTCCGCCAGCCACTCGACGGTGTCGTAGCCGTCATGCGCCTCGCCGAGGTACTTCACGAACGTGCCCTCGGAATCGCCCCTGCCGCGGCAGTCCTGGCGCACCACGTGAAAGCCGTGCTCCGCGAAGAACGCTGCCTGTGTCTCGGGCTCGATGGGCACGCCGTGCCGGTCAAGCCCATCGGAGCCGCGCCGCTGCCGCCTGCCGTACGGAGTGCGTTCCAGCAGGACCGGACCGGGGGCGGGGTGTTCGTCGCGGGTGTAGAGATCCGCGACGAGGACGGTGCCGTCGCGCAGCGCGGTGTGCACGACGCGCCGCCACACGGTGCCGCCGTCCGGCAGTTCCACGGGTTCGGCGGCGGTGTCTGTGCCGGTCATCGCCATCGGGTTCGCCTCCCCGGCGCCGGCCGGTCTCGATTCACTGCGCGGCCTGGTTCTTCAGACCCGGCCAGATGTTGATCAGCTGGGGCGTCGGCGGCTCGGCGAACCACTTGTCGTACGTCTTGAGGAAGCTGCCGTCCTGCACCATCGCGGCGATCTGCTGGTCGATGGCCTGTTGAAGCTTGGTGTTGGATTTCTTCACGGCCATCGCCGTGGCGTGGTCGACCGGCGCGGAGACGGCCACCTTGAGGTTCTTGTACTGCTTGCGGTAAGCGTCGGCGTCGGGTCCACCGACGACGAAGGCGTCCAGGCCGCCGGAGAGGAGCTTGGAGACGGCGGCCGGCTGCGTCTGGAACGAGGTCAGCTCGGAACCGGGCATCCTGTCCTTGACGAAGTCCTCCTGGACGGCTCCGGTGACCGCGCCGACGTGCTTGCCCTTGAAGTCCGCGAGCGTGCCGGCGTCGTTGTCCTTCGTGACGAGGACGTCGGTGGTGCTCCAGTACAGGCCCTTGGTGAAGGCGACGGTCTTCTGCCGCTCCGGGGTCACGCCGAGCCCTGATGCCGCCAGGTCGTACTGTCCCGAGGAGAGCCCCTGGAGTGCGCCGGGAACGGTGGTCGCCTTGTACGTCACCTTGAGGTGGAGCCGTCCCGCGACCTCATTGGTGAGGTCGACGATGAAGCCGACGGGCTTGCCGTCCTTGGTGGCGCTGGCGAAGGGAGGCTGGTCGGTGGAGACGGCCGCGACGATCGTGCCCGGATCCTGGAGGCCGTACGGGTCGTCGGCCGCCGAGTGGTCACTGCCTCCGCCGCAGGCGGAGAGGACAAGCGTGCCCGCGGCTATCAGTGCCGCCGTGGCGGAGACGCCGAACGGAGCTTTTCTCATGAGCTGGGTTCCTTTCTGGAGAACCTGGGATCTAGAGAACCTGGGAGAGGAAACTGCGCAGTCGAGGGCTCGTCGGGTTCTCCAGGAGGTCGCCGGCCGTGCCGTGTTCTTCGATCCGGCCCTCGTCCATGAAGATCACCCGGTGGGCCACCTCACGGGCGAAGCCCATCTCATGGGTGACGCAGACCATGGTCATTCCGGAGGCGGCGAGTTCCTTCATGACGTCGAGCACGCCCTTGACGAGCTCGGGGTCGAGCGCGGACGTCGCCTCGTCGAAGAGCATGACTTCGGGCTCCATGACCAGGGCGCGTGCGATGGCGACCCGCTGCTGCTGGCCGCCGGAGAGATGGGCGGGCCTGCTCCTGGCGAGGTGGGCGAGGCCGAGCGTGCGCAACTGGGCGTGCGCTTTCTCCTCGGCCTCGTCCTTGGACAGGCCGCGTACCTGCCGCGGCGCCACGGTGAGGTTTGCCAGGACGCTGAGGTGCGGGAAGAGGTTGAAGTGCTGGAAGACCATGCCGATGCGGGCACGCAGCCCGTCGACGTCCACACCGGGGCCGGTGAGGTCCGTACCCGCGACCGTCACACTGCCGCTCGTCGGCCGTTCCAGGAGGTTGAGGCACTTGAGCGCGGTGGATTTGCCCGAGCCGGAGGGGCCGATGACACACACCACCTCGCGCTCGTGCACGTCGAAGCTGACACCGCGCAGCACCTCGGTCGTGCCGTAGGACTTGCGCAGGTCCTGCACACTGATCACGGTCCGGCTCACGCCTTGGCCTCCTTGCTCAGGTCGTCGTGCGGGGTGACGACTGTGGCCGTCGGCGTGGGAAGCTCCTCGGCCATGGCGGTCGCCGGGAGCGGGCGTTGTGTCGAGGGGCCGTCACGGAGGCGTCGGTCGAGCCAGTTGACGAAGTAGGTCAGCGGAATGGTGATCACGAGGTAGCAGAGTGCGGCGGCGACCAGCGAGGACGAGTTGTACGTGGCTGCCTGGTGCTCCTGGGCGATGAAGTAGAGCTCGCGCTGGCCGACGGAGAGCCCCAGCAGATAGACCAGGGAGCTCTCCTTGATGTCCACGATGAACTGCCCGGTCAGAGCCGGGAGGACGTTGCGGATGCCCTGCGGGACGATGATCACCCGCATGGTCCGCAGGTACGACATCCCCAGGCTGCGGCCCGCCTGCATCTGCCCTTCGGGTACCGACTGGATGCCGGAGCGGAAGATCTCGGCGCAGTACGCGGCGGAGATCATGCCGACGGCGATCACGGCGTACCCCAGCGGGCTGCGGCCGAAGGGCTGGATACCCGACGCCGGGAGGCCGAGGCCCACCAGGGAGACGGTCACGATCGCCGGAATCCCGCGGAACACGTCCACGTAGATCCGCGCCGGCAGCCGCACCCATCTGCTGGTGGAAAGCAGCAGCATCGCGAGCAGCATGCCGACCACGAGACCGAGGACGATGGCGAGCGCGGCGATCAGCAGCGTGTTGCTCAGGCCCTCCGTCAGGAGGGTGGGCAGGACGCTGCTGATCTCGTGCCAGTCGAAAAAGGTGTGGAGGAAGTCGTGCACGGGAGCTCCGATCGCCACGAGGCCGTAGCAAGGCCCCGACCTCGGTGTTTGCGACACCTTAGGGGCGCGGAGCGGCGATCCGGCCAACCGTTGCGCCTAGGTGGTAACTGTCCGGGCGAGGCGGTACCGGCCGCCTGACGGTGTGGGAGCACTTCCGCCGCATGCCGGAGACCATCGGCTTCTCCAACGAGCTCTGCTGCAAGGGCAGCTGCAGTCCCTGCGGCAGTACGGGCGGACCGAGTGCAGCCCCTGCGCGGTCCAGGTACTGGATGGCTTCGTAGAAGGCACCGGCCGGAAGCGGATCAACCGCCCAGGGGCCGAACGGCTGGTAGACGAGGTGACGCGCTGCTGTGCCGACCCCACCTGTCAGCGCCGCACCAGGGGTCATCACCCTGCCTGGCGCAGCTCAGAGGTACCTCATCCGAGCCGCTCGCGCTGGGCGAGGAACGACTGGTCGGCTCGGACCGCACGGTCAGCTTCAAGTCGGTGCGTTACTCGACCACGCCGGGCTACACCGGCGCGAGGGTGTGGTGCCGGGTCGTCGGCGAGGAACTCTCCAGCACCGCCCGCACCAACTCCGGTGACCTGTCGGAGATTTGGCGCCACCAGCTCTCCACCCCGGGTGTTCCGCAGATCATCGACGCGTATTGCTCGGACGGCCGCAGCACCCACCAGCCGAGGCTGCGGCCCCGCTCGGAGGCGGAGATCGCGTTCGTGGGCATCGGTCCCGGAGCGGGCCACTGGCTCAAGGAGGCCGGACCCGTCGGCGCGGTCCGTATCCGTGCCAAGATGGCCCGCGCGGTCGAGCCCGCCACCGTCCTGGGCAACGACAAGGTCGACCAGGCCCTCGGACTTGCGGCCACGGCCGGGCGCTTCGCCGACGAGGACCTGCTCTCGATCCTGGGACACATCGCCGAAAGCAAACCCAGCGGCCAATTATCGCCGCGAATGGCCACCTATCGCTGAACGTGACCGTTCGCGGTTGTTGGCGAGTAAGGCGGGTTGGCTGCGCTGCTCACGCGGTTTCTGTTCACGCGGGTTGGCGGTTTCTGTTCGCGACAGCTGGCGCGAGAAGGGGCTTCGTTGGTCACGAAGAGTGCTGGGTGTAGCTCTTCCTGAGTGAGATCGCTGCAGGCCAGGAGTTCGTGTCTGCGCGCCGTTCCTCTATCCTTGAGGAGGTCATCAACTACCGCATGACATCTGCCCGGTGATGGAGTCGGCGTGGGGTGCGCATCCCCGCTCCACGCCACCACTGGACGGCTTCAGGCGCAGCCACGGGTCGGCACATCCGGACGCCGACGACGCCGTTGGCGCGTCCCGCCGGGCGGCGAAAGAGATGCGCCGTGCCTTCGGCGTCGATGAACTACCGTACTCTGCTGCGCACTTCGGGTGCCGCGGCTTTCTTCCTTCCCGCTGCTGTCGGGCGTTTGGGCATCGCCATGACCGGGATCGCCATCGTCTGGCTGGTGCACGCGAGCACCGGGTCGTATGCCGCTGCGGGTCTCGTCACCGGCGGATTCGCTGTCGCGGACGCCGTCGCCGGGCCCCAACTCGGGCGCCTTGTCGACCGGTTCGGGCAGACACGGGTGCTGCCCTGCGCGCTGGGCGCACATGCCGGGGCCGTGGCGCTGCTGCTGGCCGGCGCCGTTCCGGACCTCGTGGCCGGAGTGCTCGTTGGGGCGACGCTGCCCCAACTCGGTGCGCTGTCCGCCGCTCGCTGGTCAGCCCTGTTGTCCGGCGAGCGGGCGGCCGCACTGCCCACGGCCTTCGCCCTGGAGGCCCTCGCCAACGGCGTGTCCTACCTGGCCGGCCCGGCCCTGGTAAGCCTCCTTGGTGCGGCGGGCCGCCCGGGCGCCGGAGTGCTGCTCGCCGCCGCGCTCGTCGTCGGTGGCGGGCTGGCCCTCGCCGGCCGGCGTCGTACTGTGCCGCCCCTCACTGGGCGCGCCGAACGCCGGCGCGCCGGACGCGCCCTGTTCCGCTCCGCATTCCTGCGGCAGGCCGCGCTCGGCCTCGCGCTCGGAGTGTTCTTCGGCGCGATGCAGGTGTCCGTTGCCGCGTACGCGGTCGGACGTGGCACGCCGGACGCGGCAGCGCTGCTCTATTTCGCATCCAACTGCACGAACCTGGTGGGTGGTTGGGCCTACGGAACATGGCGCCACGGCAGCTCACCCCGGCGCCGCCAGGCGGCAGCCGCCGCCTGCCTCACCCTCGCGAGCCTCCCGCTGACCTTCCTCGGCGCGCCCCTCGCCATCGGCGCCACCCTCGCCCTGACCGGACTCGCCGTTCCGGTCCTGCTGATCCTCGCCTCCGTCCTCACAGAGGCGTCGGTCCCGCGTGCCGTCCTCACCCAGGCATTCACCTGGGGCAACTCCGCAAGCGCGGCAGGATCAGCGGGTGCCGCGGCGGTCGCGGGGCGGGTGGTGGACACCTTCGGTGCGCACGGCGGTTTCGGTCTGGCGGCGGGGGCCACGGTGGTGATGACGGTCCTGGCACTCGGCGGTCTGCGGCACTCATCACCGGATGTGCCGAAGCCGTCCGCGCCCGCGGAAACCACGGCACCGACCCGCCGGGGCGGTTCAGACTGCTAGCCCGGCCGCGCACTCCTCCAGGAGCGCTCTGAGGGACCGGACGTAGGGGTCCCGCCGGGCAAGGAGCGTTGTCATCCTCTCGCCGACGGGACTTCGACGGGCGAGCGCTGTGCCGGCGCCGAACGTGAGCGGGGCGATGCTGGGGGGCGAGACGCCACTCGCTCGCGACAGGAGGCCCCCGTAGGCGCAGTCCTAGCACGGACCGCACTGTGAAAGCCGGCCGTCAACGTACCGTGGGCACGGGTGCGTAGCGGTGGAAGCGGGCGTACGCGGCGAGTTTCGCGGCCAACCGTTCGGGGGCCCGTAGCGGCGCGGTGGTGTCCAGCAGATGCAGATGCAGATGCCGAGGACACGACCGGGGTCGAGGTCGTCGGCGAAGCGACCGGCGCGCGCTGCTCGCAGTGCGGCTGCTGATCGAGATGGACGGCCTGGACGCCGGTGCTCTCGTACGCCTCGGGCGTCAGGATGAGCAGGTAGCGCCCGGAGGGGAAGGCGGCGGAAGGCCGAGCGGCGTGGATGGCGTGGACCCCCGCCGTCTCTGCAGTACCACGGGGCCGGTGGCGTCGGCGGAGTGTTTCTGAACCCGAGGCGTCATGCCAGCTCTGCTTCCGTGCGGACGCCGGGGCAGCCGAAATGCGGGGGACAGGGTGTCATCTCGGCGGACACGTGCGGCAGTCGGCCCGGTGCTCCGGGCGGGCACGTCAGCCCAGTCGTCTTGAGGCGCGCTGGAGCAGTGTCCGCAGCAGGGCCGTCTCCTCGGTTCCAAGGGCGGTCACTATGTGGTCCTTTTCGCGTTCGACCGCAGCGGTCCAGCGGGGGAGTGCCTCGTTTCCCCGGTCCGAGGCGAAGACCAGGACGCGCCGCCGGTCGGTGTCGTCCACGCGGCGCAGGACGAGGCCGAGGGAGACCATGCGGTCGACGACCTTGGTCAGGGTCGGCGCTGTCAGCAGGGCGAACTCGGCGACTTCGGCCATGGCGTGGCCGGCATCGTCGGCGAGGAACGACAGTACGCGCCACTCCTCGAGCGTCGCGCCCTCCGCCTTCAACGCCTCACCGAGCCGTTGGACGATGCTCCGCTCCACGAGCGTGAGTGCTCGCGCCAAGTCGAGTTCGGATACGGCCGCGGGGGTCGTGGTCATCGCCCTGCCCAGTGTCGTCGTGGTGTGGGGGTGGTCTACGGCGGTGGCGGTGGTGCACGCTCGCGCCGTAGAGAAGGTTCACGTGGAGTGGTTCCACGATACAGTCATTTCCTTATCGCTGTGAAATATTCTCGTAGCAACCAATCGCTAGTGTGAGCCCTATGATCGAGAAGGCGTCTGTCCGGCTCGGCTCTCCGGCAGGCCGGACCCGGGACGCGCTGGACGTCGCCCTGGTGATTCCGCTCCAGGGGCCCGCCGGGATCTTCGGGCCGTCCTGCGAGTGCTGCGCCCAGCTCGCGGCCGAGGAGGTCAACGCCGCCTCGGGCGTGCTGGGCAGGGAACTGCGGCTGGTGCTGGTCGACGGCGGGGCGCCGCCCGAGCAGGTGGCGAGCGAGATCGACGCGCTGGTCTCCGGCGGCGTTGTCGACGCGGTGGCCGGCTGGCACATCTCCGCCGTCCGTGAGGTCGTCGCCCCGCGCATCGACGGCCGTGTGCCGTACGTCTACACCGCCCTCTACGAGGGGGGAGAGCGGTCGCCCGGCGTGTTCCTGACCGGTGAGACCCCGGGTCGTCAACTGCGGCCCTCGCTGCAGTGGTTCGCCGGTGAACTGGGTATCCGCCGCTGGACGATCGTCGGCGACGACTACGTCTGGCCCCGCTCCTCCGCCCGCGCCGCCCGCCGCTACCTGCGGGAGCTGGGCGGCGAGGTCTGCGACGAGATGTATGTGCCGCTGGGCACCAGGGACTTCGGCCCGGTCCTGGCCCGGGTCGCGGCCAGCGGCTGCGAGGCCGTCCTCATGCTGCTGATCGGCGACGACGCCGTGCTCTTCAACCGTGCGTTCACCGCCGCCGGACTCGACCGCGACCACATCCGGTTCAGCTCGCTGATCGAGGAGAACGTCCTGCTGGCGACCGGACCGGAGAACACCCGGGGACTGATGACCTCGGCCGGCTACTTCGAGGACCTGCCCACCGCGTCCGGCCTCGACTTCGCCGCCGCCTACGGACGCCGGTTCGGCCCCACGGCGCCGGTACTCAACAGCCTCGGCGAGTCCTGCTACGAGGGCGTACGCATGCTCACCGAGCTGCTGCGCCGGGCGGGCGGCGCGGACATGGACAGGATCCAGGCGAGTGCCGAGGGCCTTGAGTACGAGACTCCGCGCGGCACCGTCCAGATCCGCGACCGCCACCTGCGCCAGCGGGTGTTCCTCGCCGCGGCCGACGGGCTGCAGTGGGACGTGCTCCAGCAACTGCCGTAGGCGATACCGCGGCGCCTCCATCCTTTTACGCGCACGTAACACGGCGAACTCTTGCCCAATTGCTTCGGATGGAAATATTTTCATCTCGAAGCTTTTGGAAGTGGGTTGTCCATGGCGACATACCAGTACCGCTGCCCGGGCTGCGGTCCCTTTGACGTGACCCGTCCGATGGGCCGCGCCCTCCCCGAAGAGCAGTGCCCCACGTGCGGCCTCCAAGGCCGCCGTGTCTTCACCGCCCCGATGCTCCCCCGCACCTCCGCCCCCTTGGCCCGAGCCCTCCAGTCCCAGGAGGCCAGCTCCCACGAACCGCGCGTCGTCACCGAGGTGCCGCCGGCTCGCCGCCGCCCGACCTCGGCCGCCGATCCCCGGCAAGCCCAACTGCCCAAGCCCTGACTTCTGTTGCCCGAACCCCGATCCACCTGTCCTTGGAGGCAGTCCTATGCCCGAAGTTGTCTTCAGCGTCGACCAGGCCATGTCCATGCGCGACCAGAAGGTCCCCGGCCACAACCGCTGGCACCCCGACATCCCGCCCGCCGTCACCGTGAAGCCGGGCTCGGACTTCCGCATCGAGTGCCGGGACTGGACCGACAACCAGATCGGCAACAACGACTCGGCCAACGACGTACGCGACGTCGACCTCTCCCATGCCCACATGCTCAGCGGGCCCATCGCGGTGGAGGGCGCCGAGCCCGGTGACCTGCTCGTCGTCGACATCCTCGACCTGGGCCCCGTACCGCAGTCGCAGGGCGAGGGCTCCGGACAGGGCTGGGGCTACACGGGTGTCTTCGCCAAGGACAACGGCGGCGGCTTCCTCACCGACCGCTTCCCCGACTCCTACAAGGCCGTCTGGGACTTCCACGGCCAGCAGGCCACCTCACGCCACATCCCCGGCGTCCGCTACACCGGCATCACCCACCCCGGCCTCTTCGGCACCGCGCCCTCCGCCGAACTGCTGGCCCGCTGGAACGCCCGCGAGCAGGCCCTCATCGACACCGACCCCCACCGCGTACCGGCGCTCGCCCTGCCGCCACTGGCCGCGGGCGCCCTGGCCGGGACCGCGAGCGGCGAGAGCGCCTCCCGGATCGCCGCCGAAGGCGCCCGCACAGTCCCGGCCCGCGAGAACGGCGGCAACCACGACATCAAGAACTTCACCCGCGGCTCACGGGTCTTCTACCCCGTCCTCGTCCCTGGCGCTCTCCTCTCCGGCGGTGACCTGCACTTCAGCCAGGGCGACGGCGAGATCACCTTCTGCGGCGCCATCGAGATGGGCGGCTACATCGACCTGCACGTCGACCTCATCAAGGGCGGCATGGAGAAGTACGGGGTCACCACCAACCCGATCTTCATGCCCGGCAACGTCGCGCCGCAGTACACCGAGTTCATCTCCTTCGTGGGCATCTCCGTCGACCACGACACGGACACCAACCACTACCTCGACGCGACGATGGCCTACCGCAACGCCTGTCTCAACGCCGTCGACTACCTCACCACCTTCGGCTACAGCGGCGAGCAGGCCTACCTCCTGCTCGGCTCGGCCCCGATCGAGGGCCGCATCAGCGGAGTCGTCGACATCCCCAACGCCTGCAGCACCCTCTACCTCCCCACGGCGATCTTCGACTTCGACATCCGGCCGACGGCCGAGGGGCCCCGGAAGGCCGACCGCGGCCAGTGCGCGGTCACCTCCTGAAAGGCAGTCCCCGGCATTTTCCCTGAACGACAGTTCTCCGAAAGGCAGTTCCATGAGCGAACATCTCACCTTCCAGCTGGGTGACTTCACCACCCAGCACGGCGCCACCCTGCGCGGTGCCACGCTCGCCTACACCACGTACGGCGAGCTGAACGCCGACAAGTCCAACGTGATCGTCTACCCCACCTGGTACTCCGGCCGGCACTGGGACAACGAGTGGCTCATCGGTTCCGGCATGGCCCTGGACCCGGAGCAGTACTTCATCATCGTCCCGAACATGCTCGGCAACGGCCTGTCCACCTCACCGAGCAACACCCCGCCGCCCTACGACCGTGCCCGCTTCCCGCACATCACGGTGTACGACCAGATCGAAGCCCAACACCGGCTGGTCACCGAGGAGTTCGGCATCGAGAAGATCGCGCTGGTGACCGGCTGGTCGATGGGCGCCGGCCAGACCTACCAGTGGGCCGTCAGCCACCCGGAGATGGTCGAGCGGATCGCCCCCTTCTGCGGCTCCCCGCGCACCAGCCTCCACAACAAGGTCTTCCTGGAGGGCGTCAAAGCCGCACTGACCGCCGACGCCGTCTACAACGGCGGCTGGTACGACGAGAAATGGCCGACCACCGGACTGCGCGCGCTCGCCCGTGTGTACGCGGGATGGGGCTTCTCGCAGGCGTTCTACTGGGAGAAGGAGTACGAAAAACTCGGCTACACCTCCCTGGAGGACTTCCTCGTCGGCTTCTGGGAGGGCTTCTTCCTCGACGGCCGCGACCCCAACAACCTCCTCACCATGCTCTGGACCTGGCAGAACGGCGACGTCGGGCTCACTCCGGGCTTCGGCGGCGACACCGAGGCGGCGCTCGGCTCGATCCGCGCCACCACACTCGACATGCCCGCCGAGAAGGACCTCTACTTCCCGCCGGAGGACGAGGCCTGGGCCGTCAGCCACATCCCCGGCGCCGAACTCCGCGTGATCCCCGGCATCTGGGGCCACTTCGCCGGACACGGCAGCAACCCCAAGGACACCGAGTTCATCGACACGGGTCTGAAAGAACTGCTGGCCAAGCCGGGCGGATTGGCGTAACCATGCACATCGGACGCATCAGACTCCCGCACGAGGTCAGCGCCTCGATCGTCGCCTTCTCCACCGTCTTCCTGCTGATGAGCCCACTCAAGATGCCGACCTGGGCCATCTTCATCACCTGGGCAGGAACCTTCCTCCAAGGGGGTCCGAGCCGTTCCAACGCGATTGCCATGGTCACCGCCACCACCACCGGTGCGGGATTCGGTGTGGTGGCCGTGCTCCTCAACCGGGAAACGGGCACCATGTTCGGCACCGGCGCGTTCGCCCAGACCCTCGCCCTGGCCGTGGTGATCTTCGTCGTCAACGGCACCCTGCTGGCAACCGGCCGGCTCAAACCGTTCGCTCTCATCCCAGGCATGTTCTTCGGCTTCGCCTCCCTCTTCGCCACCTACTTCGGCGGCTTCGGCTACGACGCCGGCCACCTCGACGCCGCCTTCGTCAGCGCCGCCGCCATGTGCGCCCTGGGCCCCCTCTGCGCCACCCTCGGACTACGGCTGATGCTTGTACCCCCGCCCACCGCACTCCAGCCTGTGACGCAGTTCGAGACCGAGGAGGTGACATCCTCGATCAACGAGGCACCCGCCTAATGGCACTTGCCGGGTCGGAGAGACGCGGTGCCGTAGCCGCCAGCAGGTGAGCACTTACCTCGCCGGAAGCAGTCGAGTTCTGGTGTCAGACCGTGCCCCTGCTGGTTGGCCGCGAAGGCCCGCAAGAACTACGCGAGGGCTGACAGCGGTCGGCGGTAGTCGCGGGCGGTTTGGCGCAGGGCGGCGGCGATGCTGGTTTCGCCGTTCTGACGGGGAACGCTGACGGAGAGCCTCCGCAAGGACGCCATGGTGCGGGGCAGTTTCTCCGTGCGGATCTTGGAGTCGTCCTCGCGGAACGTGCGGTAACGGACTTGGTGCAGGGGGTTCTCGATGCCCCAGTGGCCCCTGATCCAGGAGGCGAGTTGTGCGCCGGTCGCCTGGCCGGGCATGAGGTGGGTGATCAGGTAGACCCGCTCGATCGTCAGCTCGCCGGTGCCGCGGTCCCTTCTCCAGTGGACGATCTGGATGGCCGTGGCAGCGTCGCGGCAGTCGAGGTGGTCGAACGCCAGGGCCTTCAGCCGGCTGATCTCGATGCGGTGGTGGGCGCGGGTGCGGTCGTCGTGCTCCAACGGCATGTTCCGCCAGGGCAGTTGGCGGACGCGGTCGTAGAGCTTGGCGTGGTTCTTCTTCACGATCGCCACGTCGTGGGCGCCGCGTCGACGCAGGTAGGCGGCGTGGTCACGCTGGATGTGCAGTGCATCGGCGGTGATCACGGCGCCGTCCAGGTCGTCTGGTCATGAACCTCTCGGCAGCCAACCCGGATCCTGGCTTCGTCAGCGACCGGGGTGGCGGCTTCGCCTGTGGCGCGCTACCCGCGCTGATCATGGAAGCCGTGCCGGTGTCCGAGACCGCCGCCAACGGCCTCAACACCCTCATGCACTCCATCGGCACGACCGGCTCCAGTGTCGTCGTCGGCCTGATCCTGGCCCACATGACCACCGACTTCCACGGGATGCACATCCCGGCGGAGAACGGCCTGCGTGCCGTCCTGGCCCTGGGCGTCGGCACCCTTCGCCTTCGCGAGCTTCATCCTTCGCGGACGGCCGGCGGATGTCACCGCCCCGGTGGAGTCGGCCGCCGTGAAGACCGCAGATGCGGAGTAGGACGCACCTTCCAGCCGACATCCGGTCGGCGGCCACGTGAAGGTCGGTTGGTCCCGCGCCCGGCGCGGAACCAACCGACCCGATGGGCTACCACGACGACCGGTTCGGATCGTCGGCACGTCCAAATCCGCCGCCTACTGTCACTGAGCACGCCAGGCGGTGGTGACCGCTTCCGCTTCATGCCGGCGCGACCACCTGTCGTGCTCAGGCTGTCCGTCGAGTCTCAGGCACGCCAGTGCACTTTGAACACCCACGCGTGCTGCCCCGCCTTGCGTGCGGCTTCGGGGACGTCGATCACCAGCGCCCCGTTGCTGAAGGTCCATGTCAGAGGGCGGCCGTGACCGAGCATCGTCACCTTGTCGCCGCTGCGGATGGGGATCGGCGCTTCGACGGTGAGTTTGGCGCTCGGCTTGGCCAGGGAGTGGATGTAGAAGGCCTCGTCCGGGCGGACGGTGAACCGTAGGTCCTCGCCCAGTTCGGCCATCCGGGACCAGTACGTGGTGTCGTAGATCGCCTCTCCGTTGGTGCGCAGCCAGCGGCCCGTCTCACGCAGCCGGGACTGCATGATCTCGGGGATCGAGCCGTCGGCCCGAGGGCCGATGTCGAGAAGGAAGTTGCCGTTCTTCGACACGATGTCGACGAGGTTGCGCACGACCTCCTCGGCCGTCATGTAGCCGTCGTCTGGGGTCGCCCGGTTGTAGCCGTAGCTGAACGGGTCGAGGCCGCGGCTGGACTCCCACTTGGCGACGACCGTGTTCTCGTACGTCGTGTACTCGGGCGTGGTGAAGTCGTGGAAGGCGATCCCCGAACGGTCGTTGACGGTCACGTCGATCGGACGGCGGCGGTTCTTGGCGTGGTTGAAGTACTCCGCCAGCACCTGGAGACTGTCGTTGGCGCCGCCGATGTCGCACCAGATGAGCTCGGGGTCGTAGCCGTGGATCAGTTCCAGCATCTGCGGGGCCTGATATTCCGTCACATAGTCCTTGCCCGCGGTGTATCCGGTGTACGGCACCGGCTGAAGGGTGTACGGATTGCGCGGGGCGTGGCCCATCCACGGGTTGTCGGGGTTGAACCACTCGGGCATGGAGAAGTAGAGCCCGCGGTGGAGTTCGGGCGTGTAGCGGCGTGAGGCGTCGAAGAGTTCTTTGACCAGGTCCCTCTTCGGGCCCATCTTCACTGCGTTGCGGTCGGAGACCTTGGTGTCCCACAGGGCGAAGCCTTCGTGGTGCTTCGAGGTGAGTACGTGGTACTGGGCGCCCGCGTCCCGGAACAGTTCGACCCAGGCGCGCGGATCGAACTTCTCGGCGGTGAAGCGCGGGATGAAGTCGTCGTACGCGAAGTCCTCGCCGTAGGTGTCCCGGTGGTAGGCGTACGTCGGGTTGTTCGGGTCCTGCATCTGATCCCAGTACCACTCGGCGTACTGCTTGCCGACCGGCGCCCAGGCGGGCACCGAGTAGACGCCCCAGTGGATGAAGATGCCGAACTTGGCGCCCTGGAACCAGTACGGCGCCTGATGGCCGGCGAGGGAGGTCCCGGTGGGCTGGTAGTCGGCGACGCCGAGGGTCAACCGGCTTTTGCGCGAGGCGACTTGGGCTCCACGCCCGGTGACGGTCACCGAGCCGTCCCGGGGCGTGCCCGGGGCGGTGCCCGCACGGTTGCGGATGCCGACGCGGATGCGGGCCTGCTCGCCGGGGTCCAGGCGGCGGACACGAGCGGCCTCGACGGTGCGCGCCCCCGGAACCTCGACGCGCACTGACACGCTGTCCGCGGCCAGGACGGCGACCGTCCCCGCGTTGACGACGGTGGCTTCGACGCTCTGGGCGCCGGACGACTCCAGGAGCGAGTTCGTGGAGTGGGCCCCGCGCAGGGCCAGCGCGCGTCCCTGCGCGGCAGGTTGCAGGGACAGTGCGAACACGTGGAGCGACGTCTTGTTCGCCTGCGCCGGGTTGGTCACCGGGAGCGTGATCGCTGCGGCGTCGCGCTGTGGGTCGAGCCACAGCTCGGACGTGCCGATCCCGACACGGTGTTCGTCCTTGGTGCCGTCCGGGCCGTAGCGGTAGGGCACCGACAGGGATCCGCCCGCGGCGTACCAGTCGGATCCGCCGAGGCCGGCGGTCGTGGTCGAGCCGTCCGTGTAGTGGACCGTGGCCTTGCCTGAGGCGTTGCCGTAGCTGCCCGCGGTGAGGAAGACGGCCGAGAGGTAGCGGCCTTTGGGCAGTTCGACGCGCTGGCCGAGTGCGACGACGTTGTTCTTCGCGCCGGTATTCGAGCTCGGGAAGACGAACGGGGTGCCGTCGACTTCGACACGGCCCGTGGGAAGTTCCTCGCCCGGGAAGGTGTAGCCAGAGCCGTCGAAGTCGCCGCCGCGTGCGGAGGCGGTGTCGACACCGTCGTTGTCGTAGAGGGAGTCGAGCGGGACAGGGACGGGGTCGGGGACGGGAGCCCACGGCCCGGCGTGCTCGGTGAGTGGTTCGGCGGCATGTGCGGCGGTGGCTGAGGTGAGGGGGAGGGCTGCTGCTGCGGCGACTCCGGCCGCGGTGCCCAGGACCTGACGTCTCGGATACGTACCCATGAGCGGCTCCAATTCATCGGATGTCTGATGATTGAGGGGAGTCGCGACGCTGTCAACGGTGCATGCAGAGAAGGAAGTTGGAGAAATACATAGGATGACAGAAGGGCGGCTCGGACGCATGTCCTGTTCGACCAGATTCTGGTGGATCTCAGGCGCACCACCGTGAGCCATGACGAAGGTCCTGCATCCGGGCAAGCTGGACTCCGGCCCGTCCGGAGGCGTCGGCGTCGGCACCTGGCGCGACCGTTTCGATGTCTCCCTCGGTGCCGCCGAACGCGGCCGCGTCTGACTGGCGGCCTTCCCTCAGCGAGAGCTGCACCTGGAGGAGGGCGAGGCACCACAGACAGGTACCGGCCAGGCGCCAACTGCCGTGGGTGCACGGTCAGGCCCGGGGCGCGGCGGTACTGCGGCGCACGACCAGGCGGGGGGGCATGCTGGTCTGTACGGCGTGCTCGCGGCGGCCCTCGACGCGCTCGATCAGCAGGCGCGATGCGGTGGATCCCATGTCGCGGCCTGCGGGGTCGATGCTGGTGATCTGGACGGTGGCGAGATCGGTGAGGTGGTGTTGTTGTCGCCGGCCAGGGACAAGTCCTCGGGGATGCGCAGACCCAGTTCATGGGCGGCTCGCCACACGCCCAGGGCGGCCACGTCGGCGCCGGTCATGATGGCGGTGGGTGGGTTTTCCCCGGTGAGCAGGCTCATGGGTTCTGGGTGGCCCGGTGTACGAAAGCGGGCGGGAGGTTTCCCCACAGCACGGCCGAGCGTTCCAACCGGTCGAAACGGCAGGCCAGTTCGGCGGTGAAGTGACGGGCGGGCGGAGTCCAGGCAGCGTGCAGATACGCGGAGGTGGTGAACCGGCCGCCAGGCGCGAGGACTTCGGTCACGGCGTCCAGGATCTGCCCGCGCTGTTTACGCCGCATGACCGTCTACAGCAGCCCGGAGACCACCGCGTCGACCGGTTCACCCGCCGCGGCGGCCAGCTCGGCGGCCGAACCGTGTACCACGGTCAGTCGCGTGTCACGCCGGGTGGCCGACAGTCGTGCCGCGAGTACCGGGTTGAGCTCGACCGCGACGAGTCTCGCGTCGGGCGCGAGCCCGGCGAGGATCGCGGCGGTGAACACCCCGGTTCCCGGGCCGGCCGTGGTCGACCGTGTCGTATACCGCTCCGTACCCACGCCGGTGCTCCGTCGCGAGCGTCAACTCGACCAGCGACGGGCGTGCCCCGTGGTGATCGGCGCCGGTCTCGCCGGGCTCACCGCGGCACGTCACTGGGCCGTTCGAGCACAGCACCGCGTCGGTGAGCTCGGAGAGCCCATACGCCCGGGTGTAGAGGCAGTCGTAGAACTGGACACGAAAGTGGGACAGGACACCCAACGCGGCGTCAGCGGACCGTTCAGCGGCGAGACTCTTCACCAGCGGCCGTTCCTTCACGCGACGTTGCTCGACACCTCGAAGCGTGAAGAACGGCCGCCCTGCTGTCCCGGGAACGAACCAAGATCAGCGGGTCAGGTTCGCGAAGTCGGGTACCGTATTTGGTACCGAGCGCGGTACCTTGGATTCATGCCTGCACTCAATGTGGAATTCACCGAAGACGAGATGGCGCGGCTGCGCGATCGGGCGGCTCTGACGGGCCGGAGTCTGAAGCAGCACGTGCACGATGTGACGGTTCAGGAAGCCGACCGGCTCGCCTTCGTTGAGGGGGCGGTCGAGGAGGCTGGCCGGGTGCTGCCCGGCGTCGTGGCCCGGTTCCCCGAGGGACAGCGGTGAGCCCGATCATCCGTGTCGATGTCGGCTGGGTCCTGCAGATCCAGTCGGCGATCTCCCCGCTCAATGTGCCGATCGCGGACTGGGGCGCACTGGGGTTCATGGCCGACCGGCACACGTTCGAGCGGGAGCGAGGCGTCCTGTACTACGAGCAGGCCGCCTCCCGGGCCGCGACCTTCCTGCACACCGCACTGCTGCTGCGACCCTTCACCGACTACAACCTCGTCATCGGCTGGGCCTGCGCCAGCCAATACATGCACGTCTCCGGCCAGCCACTCCAGGCCAAGGACGACGATCTGTACGAACTCGCCCAGTCGGTCCGTACGCAGGAAGCCGACCTGCGCGCAGTCGCCCAGCGGCTGGAGTCCTGGCGCAGCGAGTGACGCTACCCGCGGCCGAACGGCCGAGGCGGGTGGGAGGCAGGGAGCAGGTGCTCGCCGCGGGATCCCAGGGCGGACGACGCTCGCTCCCGGGAACCGACGGGCCGTGTCCCGCTGCCGGTGCAGCGGCGGATGGAGGTGACCGCGAAGGTGGATGTGTCGTGGTCGACGCCGACGTTGACCCAGCCGGCGCCGGCGGTCAGGTCGTAGTTGCCGTACGGGATCGCCGCATCACCCTTCGCGCCGGTGAAGAAGCTGTGGTCCTCCACCTGGACCGGATCGCCCCTCGGGCAGAGTTGTCTGAGGCCCTCGGTGACCTGATCGGCTTTGTCAACGAGAAACAACCGACGGACCTGTACACCCCGTTGAAGGATCGCCTGCTCCTGCGCGGCGAGGTAGCGCATCGCGTGTGTGCGGGTCCAAAAGACCAGCTCGGTGGCTGTGCTACTGAACTTGCTCGGGTGATGTCGGGCTGTTCGCCGGACCGTGCCCCGGTGGCTTCGGTAGTCCTGGAGTGGTGAGACACGCGCAGGGTGATGGCTTGACCGACGCCGAGAGGGCCGCAAGGGAGCGGGTCCGGCTTCAGGCCGTGACTCGCTTCCAGGCCGGGGAGAAGACCCGGGATATCGCTGCCTTTATGGGGGTCTCGGAGCGGTCGGTGGAACGCTGCGGCGCCGGTGGTGCGAGGGTGGCCACGCCCGGGTGCGTCGAAGGGGTCGCCGGGTCGGCCACGGCTTTCCGCAGTGCAGACTGCCAGGTCAGAAGGCGAGTTGGAGCGTGGGCCGCTGGCTCACGGGTGGGTCGACCAGCGGTGGACGCTGGCCCGGGTGAAGGCGAAGGTGGCGGCCACTGGCATGGGTTCGGAGATGCCGGACGACTCGATGAGCAGGTAGTCGAAGCGGTCCTCGTGGGCCAGCCGGTCGATCTCGTCCAGCAGGTCGTCGCGCAGGGTGCAGCGGATGCAGCCATTGGTCATCTCGACCAGGCGTTCCTCGGTGCGGGACAGGGCTGCCTCGCCGGCGCGGACCAGGGCGGCGTCGATGTTGGCCTCGCTCTCATCGGGGCTCTCCTCCGTGGATACCCCCGGTTTCAGCCGGGGGGAGGAAACGAAGCTCCTGCGAAGCGGGGCAGGGAAAGCCGGTTCGCCGTCAGGGCCGAAACCTTTGAACGTTCTGGGCGCCTCACGGGCTCAGTCCGCGAGATCGGGCTTGCCGAACAGGACCGCGTAACTGGAGGGGAGTTGGCTGATGATCTGATTCAGTTCTCCGCCGGTGACAGCGTCGGCAACGGTGGTCAGGACCGCGCTGGCGTCCCACTGCGCCGTACGCGGCCGGGCATGGGTGCGCTCGGCGACCCGGCGGTAGAACTCTTCGGTTCCGAAGCTCCGCGCCCGCTGCGGCGTGGCCTGGTTCAGAACTTGTCCCAGTGGGCCGGGCAGCTGGGATGCGAGGTCCTTGACCTCTCCCGGGCTGATCCGTTGGGCCAGTACCTCCAGCACGGCGTTGGTGACGTCCGCGGCTTCGTCCTGGTCGTTGTATTCGCCTCGCTCGCGTACACGGGCGAGGAATCCGTCGTATTTCATAGCTGCCTTCCTTCTGCCCGCTCCGGTCACCGCTGGTCATGGAAGTCGCCCAGTGCGCTGTCGGGCCGGCCGGGTCCGTCCGTCGGCGCATAGCTGCCGTTCGCAAGGCTCTTGGCCCGGGACTCCCGCACGGATTCACGCAGGGCACGGCGGAAGCGTCCGGGGCCCCAGGAACGGCCGCCCACGGCCTGTTCGAGTCGGTCGCGGCTCGTCGGGCCGGCTTCTTGGAGCGCGTGGGTGATCTGTTCGATCTCGTCGTCGAGGCGTTGTTCGGCCATGGCGGACGTACGGCTTGCCGTGCCCGCGGTGCCGGCCATCCCCGGCGAGTACAGGGTGCTGCCCGGTCCGGTGCCCGGGCGGTAGCGGCGGGCGCCGGCGCGCTCCCGCTCCCGGCGGCGGGCGGTGCGGTCGGCGATCCGCAGTTCCCGCTCGTGCGCGGCCTGCCGGACATGCGCGGGGCGGAGGCGGTCTCGTGCGTCCTGTGGCGCGGGCTCGTTGCGCCAGGTTGCCTCGGCTTCCTCAGCGGTGAGCGGCCGGGCGATGTTCTCCAGGGACTGTTGTTCGGCCCGGACACCGAAGAAGACCTCGGCCAGCCCGCCCAGCGCCATGGCTGCCGCTCCGACGAGGAAGCCGATGGCCACCAGGTCCGCATCGCCACTGTGAATCAGGTGGCCGAACAGCAGCGGGCCGGTGATTCCGCCCACGGCCGTGCCGATCGCGAAGAACAGCGAGATGGACAGGGCTCGGGTCTCCATGGGGAAGACCTCGCTCACCGTCAGGTAGGCCGAGCTGGCTCCCGCGGACGCCACGAAGAAGGTCAGCGAGACCAGCAGGAAGAACGACCATGTCGTCAGGGAGCCGTTGATCAGCAGAACGGCGAGGACGGCTGCCACGACTGCCGAGCCGAAGTAGGTGCCCGCGATCATCGGCTTTCTGCCAACGGTGTCGAACAGTCGGCCGAGAAGGAGTGGTCCGAGGAAGTTGGCGATCGCGAAGAGGGCAAGGAAGTAGGGGATCGAGCCGGAGCCGATGTCGAAGAAGCCGTTCAGGATCGTGCCCAGGTCGAAGACGATGGCGTTGTACAGGAACGCCTGTCCGATGAAGAGCGCAAGACCGAGAACGGCGCGACGCGGGTACCGCCGCAGAGCCACGCCGGCGATCTCCGTGAACGGGATGACGTCGCGCTGCCGTACGGTGACCGCGTCGCCCGGTTCCGGCAGCTCGCGGCCGGTCTCTTGGTGCACCTCGGCCTCGATCCGGTCGACGATGCGTTCAGCCTCGGCCTGATGCCCGTGGATGAAGAGCCAGCGCGGGCTCTCCGGCACGTGACGGCGTACCAGCATGATGCCCAGGCCCAGAATGCCGCCCAGGCCGAAGGCCAGCCGCCAGCCGAGGTCGGCTGCCAGCAGACTCTCGTTGAGAAGCAGTACGGCGACCAGGCTGCCGAGCGCCGCACCGACCCAGTAGCTGCCGTTGATGGCCAGATCCACCTGCCCGCGGTTGCGGGCAGGAATCAGCTCGTCGATGGCCGAGTTGATCGCGGCATACTCTCCGCCGATGCCCATACCGGTGATGAAGCGGGCGAGGTAGAGGTACCAGGCGTCGTGGGAGAACGCGGTCGCGACGGTGGCGAGGATGTAGATGCCGAGCGTGAGCATGAACAGCTTCTTGCGCCCGTAGCGGTCGGTGAGTCTCCCGAACAGGAGAGCGCCCGCACATGCGCCTGCCACGTAGATGGCGGCGGCAGTGCCTATGTCGGCGCTGGTGAGGTTGATGCCGCTGCCCGGCTCGGTCATACGGGCGGCAACGGCTCCGACGATGGTCACTTCGAGTCCGTCCAGAATCCAGACGGCTCCCAGACCGATGACGATCCGCCAATGGAATCGGGACCACGGCAGCCGGTCGAGCCGGGCGGGGACCTTGGTCGTGATGACACCTAGCTCGGCTGTGGTGGTCATGCCATGCCTCCTGGTTCAGGGCCATGGGCTGTTGCCTAGAGAGTGACAGAACGGGCCGGAATGGACAGGTCCGCATAGCGTGGTCTTCTGTGCTGCGCTGCCACCTTCTGGGACACCGTTTTCGCTTTCTCCATGCGGGCGACACGATGCTCTGGCACTGCGCGCGCGGGTGCGGAGCGGAGGGAAGCAAGCGATATCCGACGGCCCAGGACGCCGAGCGTTACGCACGGGCATTCGACCGCGAGGACCAGGCGGACATGGGCCGGCGAGCACCGCTGGGCCTGCTCCCGCTTCGGCTGCTGCGCGCCTGGCGTCTGCGGCGCCGAAAGGAAGCCGGTGGGGAGCCGCGTGCCGAGTCTCCGCCGCCGTGAGGGGTTGTGATAGGGGACGTCATTCATGAGCCACCCCGGGTGTCGAGCCTCCGGCCCGGCCGCGGTGCCGGATGGGGGCCCGGAACCGCGGCGTTCGCGTCTCAGCCGCTGCTCTCGGTGCTTTCACTCGTCTCACTGATCTCGACGTGCCGGGGCTTTGCGACCTCGGCCTTGGGGACGGTGATGGCGAGCACCCCGTCCGACATCTGCGCATTGATCTTTTCGGTGTCGACCTCTCCAGGCAGCCGCAGCCGGTACTCGAAGGCTCCGGTGCGGCGGGCGCTCCGGCGCAGGACGCCTTTGCGTTCCTTCTCCTTGATCTCTCCGGTGACCACCAGCTCCTGGCCGTTCGCTTCGACGTCGATGTCCTTGCTCTTGACGCCGGGGAGTTCGATCTCGACGTGGAAGGCGTCGTCGGACTCCGTCACATCCGCCAGTGGTGTCCACGCGACTGCGGGCGCAGCGCCTCCCACCGTGGATTCGATCAGTCCGCTCATCTCGCTGAGCAGTTGGTCGAACTCCGTCAGCGGATTGCGTGCCCAGCCAAGGGGCCTGTCCTGCATTGCGCCACCGCGGTGGCGCCGGACGGGCGTGGTCATTCCCATCGCCTCCTTCTCCTGCTCGTGATCTCATCGCCCGCTGGGTGTCATGCGAGCCAAGCGGACTCCTTCGGACGGGTGTGCGGGGAGCTGTCGGTGCCGCCGGGCGCGGCCGTGTGGCCCAGGTAGCGGTGCACGAAGTGGATGCTCATCGCGCCTTCGCCGACCGCGGAGGCCACGCGCTTCACCGAGCCGCTGCGGACGTCGCCGGCGGCGAAGACGCCAGGCAGGCTGGTCTCCAACGTCAGGCAGTCGCGGCCCTGGCTCTGCCACAGTTCGGGAACGGAGCAGGCTTGTGCCTCCGCGCCGGTGAGCACGTAGCCGCGCGCGTCGAGGGCGAGCGCGCCGGACAGCCAATCGGTGTGAGGGTCGGCGCCGGTGAAGACGAACAGGGCCCGCACCGCGAGGTGGCGGTGCTCGCCCGTACGGTGGTCGACCACGTTGACCGCATCGAGCGCCTTGTCGCCGAGTGCCTCCGTTATCTCGGTGTGCAGCAGGACGCGCACCCGCGGGTGGCGCTCGATCTGATCGATCAGGTAGCGGGACATGTGTGCCTCGATGCTCGGCCCACGGACGAGCAGATACACCTGTGGTGCGTACCCGGCCAGGAAGAGCACGGCCTGGCCTGCGGAGTTGCCGCCGCCGACCACCGCCACCGGGTCGGTACGGCACTGCTGGGCCTCGTAGACGGTCGCCGAGTAGTGGACGCTCGCGCCCTCCAACGGCTCGATGCCGGGCACATGGAGGCGGCGGTAGCGGGCGCCGGTGGCCAGGACGACGGTACGGGCGGTGATCTCGCTGCCGTCGGCGAACCCAACGGCGTAGTGGCCGTCCCGCCGTTCGAGCCGGGCCGCCTCCGCCGGGACGCTGATTCGGGCGCCGAACTTCTCCGCCTGCAGCACGGCGCGCTCGGTGAGTTCGGCGCCGGAGATGCCGGAAGGGAAGCCGAAGCAGTTGTCTATGCGGGAGGACGTCCCGGCCTGGCCGCCGGTGGCCATCGCCTCGACCACGGTCGTGCCGAGGCCCTCCGAGGCGGCGTTCACCGCGGCGGCGAGACCGGCCGGACCGGAGCCGACGATCAGGAGATCGCTGCGGCCGTTGTCCGACGGCAGGGGCGGCAGGCCGATGAACCGGGCCAGTTCGGCGTTGCTCGGGTTGCGCAGCAGGGTCGTGTCCCGCCAGATCACCAGCGGCGTCTGTTCCGGACCAACAGCGAAGCGGCGCAGCAGCGCTTCGGCCTCCTCGTCCGTCTCCAGATCGATCCAGCGGTGCGGCAGCCGGTTGCGGGCGGCGAACTCGCGCAGCCGCCGGGTGTCGGGCGAATAGCGTGAGCCGATGATGCGGAAACCGGCGCCCTGCCCGACGAGCAGGGCACGGCGGCCCAGGCAGGCGCGCAGCACCACATCACCAAGGATGGAGTCCCGGGTCACCAGGTCACGCAGCTGATCCATGGACAGGGCGAGAATCTCGCCGGGGTCCCTGATCACGGCGGTGTAGAAGGCCAACTGTCCGTTCAGGAGCCCGAGTTCGCCGATGAAGCGGCCAGGGCCGTGCACCCGCAGCAGGCGTTCGTCGGGTGTGCCGTAGCCCTCGACGATGGCGACCGAGCCACTGAGGACGACGTAGAACGTCTCGCACCGTTCCCCCTCCCGGATCAGCACGTCACCGGCGTCAACCGCGCGTCGCCGGCCGTGCCGCGCCAGGCGGGCCATCTGGTCGTCCGGCAGGCGGGGATAGGCGCCGTAGATGTCGGGGGTCTCGAAGGGGACGCTCTCCTGCGCCGCTTCCGGCACCGGCGCTGCGCCCGGCCGCGTCTCGTCGCCGGGCATCACACGAACGCCTCGTGGACGAAGCACCACCGCCAGTCCTCGCCGGGCTCCAGCGAGGCCACGATCGGGTGGCCGTCGGCGGCGGCGTGACGGCGGGCGTGCCGGTTCGGAGAGGAATCGCAGCAGCCGACGTGGCCGCAGGTCAGGCAGAGTCTGAGGTGGACCCAGGGGGAGTGCGTGGCGAGGCATTCCTCGCATCCCGGGGCGCGCGGGGTGACGGGGCGTACAAGGGCGAGGTGGGGGTCGGTCCGTACGGTCATGGCCGATCATCCTTTCCCGGCCGGTTCGCGGCCCGCGATCGACTGCTCCACCCACCGCCGCAGGGCAGCGGCAGGTGCGGCACCCGCCTGCCGGGCGATGGTCTGTCCTTTGTCGAGGACCAGCAGCGTCGGTACGGCCTGGACCTCGAACCGCCGCGCCAGACGCGGGTTCTTGTCGATGTCGACCTTGACCAGCTTGATCGTTCCCGCGAGATCGGCGGCTACCTTCTCCAGCGCGGGGCTCACCATGCGGCAGGGGCCGCACCAAGTGGCCCACAGGTCCACGACGACGGGCACGGTGGCCTGCTCGACGACCTCGGTGAAGTCGTCGTCACCCGCGTCGGCCATCCACGGCAGAGGCTGCTTGCAGTTGCCGCACCTGGGGCGGCCCTCGGCGGCCACGGGTACCCGGTTGGTGCGCCCGCAGTGCGGGCAGGTGACGTTGGTGGCCTGCACGGTACTCATGCCGCCCTCGCTCCCTTCACGTCCCCGGGCTGGTCGTAGGTGACCACCAGCTCTCCGTGCTCGGCGTCGACGCGCACCGTCGCGCCGTCCTGGACGTCGCCGCTCAGCAGGGCGCGTCCGACCAGTGTCTCGACCTCGTGGGAGATGTAACGTCGCAGCGGCCGGGCCCCGTACACCGGGTCGTAGCCCTGGTGGGCGATCAACTCCCGGGCCGCGTCGGTGAGTTCGACGGTGATGCGGCGTTCGGCGAGCCGCTGTCGCAGCTCGTCGAACTGCAGCTCCACGATCCGCTCGATCTGCCGCTCACCGAGCGGCTTGAACAGCACGATGTCGTCGACGCGGTTGAGGAACTCCGGGCGGAAGTGCCCGCGCAGCTCGCCCATCACCAGGGCGCGGGCGTCGGACTTGATCTCACCCTCGGCGGTGGCGCCGTCGAGGAGGTGCTCGGAGCCGATGTTGGACGTCATGATGATCACGGTGTTGCGGAAGTCGACGGTGCGGCCCTGAGCGTCGGTGATGCGGCCGTCATCGAGGATCTGCAGCAGGGTGTTGAAGACATCGGTGTGCGCCTTCTCGATCTCGTCGAACAGCACAACCGAGTACGGCTTGCGGCGTACGGCCTCGGTGAGCTGGCCGCCTTCCTCGTAGCCGATGTATCCGGGCGGTGCGCCCATGAGCCGGCTGACGGTGTGCCGCTCCTGGTACTCACTCATGTCGAGGCGGACCATGTTCTCCTCGGAGTCGAACAGGGTCCGGGCGAGGGTCTTGGCCAGCTCGGTCTTCCCGACGCCGGTGGGGCCGAGGAAGATGAACGAGCCGATGGGGCGGCGCGGGTCGCGGATGCCGGAGCGGGCGCGGATGATGGCGTCGGTGACGAGCTTGACGGCCTCGTCCTGGCCGATGACGCGCTCGCGCAGGATCTCGTCGAGGCGCAGCAGTTTCTCGCGTTCGCCCTCCTGGAGGCGGGAGACGGGGATGCCGGTCCACGCGGCGACGATCTCGGCGATCTCCTCCTCGGTGACGACCTCGCGCAGCAGCCGGTTCTGCCCTTGTTTGGCGGCCAGTTGCTCCTCCTCCGCGGCGAGTCGGCGCTCCAGGTCCTGGAGGCGGCCGTAGCGGAGTTCGGCGGCGCGGTTGAGGTCGTAGGCGCGTTCGGCCTCCTCCGCCTCGTGGCGGACCTGCTCCAGTTCCTGGCGCAGGTCCTGCACGCGGCGGATGGCCTGCCGTTCGGCCTCCCACTGGGCGTGTTTGGCGTCGGCCTCGCCGCGCAGGTCGGCCAGTTCCCTGCGCAGCTCCTCCAGGCGGGTTTTGCTGGCGGGGTCGGTCTCCTTGGACAGGGCGGCTTCCTCGATCTCCAGGCGGGTGACGCGCCGGGTGATCTCGTCGAGTTCGGCGGGCATGGAGTCGATCTCGGTACGCAGCCGGGCGCACGCCTCGTCGACGAGGTCGATGGCCTTGTCGGGCAGGAAACGGTCGGTGATGTAGCGGTGGCTGAGGGTGGCCGCGGAGACCAGCGCGGTGTCCTGGATCTTGACGCCGTGGAAGACCTCGAGGCGTTCGCGCAGGCCGCGCAGGATGGAGATGGTGTCCTCCACGCTGGGTTCGTCGACCAGTACCTGCTGGAAGCGGCGTTCGAGGGCGGCGTCCTTCTCGATGTGCTTGCGGTACTCGTCCAGGGTGGTCGCGCCGATCATGTGCAGTTCGCCGCGTGCCAGCATGGGCTTGAGCATGTTGCCCGCGTCCATGGCGCCCTCGGCGGCGCCCGCGCCGACGACGGTGTGCAACTCGTCGACGAAGAGCAGGATCCGCCCCTGGGCGGCCTTGACCTCGCTGAGTACGGCCTTGAGGCGTTCCTCGAACTCGCCGCGGTACTTGGCGCCCGCCACGAGCGAGCCCATGTCGAGGGCGAACACCGTCTTGTCGCGCAGGCCCTCAGGCACGTCACCGCGCACGATGCGCTGGGCCAGACCTTCCGCGATGGCGGTCTTGCCGACGCCGGGGTCGCCGATCAGGACGGGGTTGTTCTTGCTCTTGCGGCTGAGGATCTGGGTGATGCGGCGGATCTCGGCGTCCCGGCCGATGACGGGGTCGAGCCGCCCGGCCCTGGCCTCGGCGACCAGGTCACGGCCGTACTTCTCCAGGGCCTCGTAGGCCACCTCGGGGTTGGCGGAGGTCACGCGCTGGTTGCCGCGGACCTGGGTGAGCGCGCCGAGGAAGGACTCCTGGGTCACGCCGTGCTCCTTCAGCAGGAGCCCGGCGGCGGTCGCCGAGCCCTCCTCGGCCAGGGCCAGCAGTAGGTGTTCGACCGACACGTACTCGTCCTTGAGGCGTTTGGCCTCCCGCTCGGCCGCGTCCAGCAGTCGGGCCAGGCGCTGGGTGACGAAGACCTGGCCGGGCGCCGCGCCCGGGCCGGTCACCTTGGGCCGGCGGGAGAGCTCCTCGCGTACGGCCGCGCGCAACTCCTTGGGCTCGGTGCCCGCCTGCTGCAGCAGGCGCGGGATCAGGCCATCCTCCTGGTCGAGGAGGGCGAGCAGCAGATGCTCGCCGTCGACCTCGGTGTGGCCCAGGTGGCCGGCGGCGCTCTGGGCCTCCTGCAGGGCTTCCTGGGACTTCTGGGTCAGGCGGTTCATGTCCATGGTGGTAGATCACTCCTCGTGCCGGCACGCCGCAGCGCGGCTTCGAGCAAGCTGATGCGGTCGAGCAGGTCGAGCACCAGACCGATGGATGCGTAGTTCAGGCACAGCCCGGTGCGCAGCCGCTGGACGCGGGCGAGGGCGGCCGGGGCCGTGGGGGCGAACACCAGCCGTCCGGAGGCGTCACGGCCGGCGTCCACCAGTCCGAGGGCGACGAACCGACGGATCAGGTCGGGATGGAGGCCTGAGCGGCGGGCCACGGTCTCCAGGGAGAGCCTGGGCACGGGCACGATCGCGTAGTGCACGCCCACCTCGGTCGCGCGTGCGTGGGACGGGCGGGCCTCGGCCGGTCGGTCGGTCATCAGGTCCTCCTGGGGTCGAACGAGGAGACAGCGGCAAGTTCCTCCAGCAGCTCGCGCTCCCGGTCGTTCAGCCGGGGCGGCACCATGATCCGCAGCTCCGCGTACAGGTCTCCGTTCGCGCCGCGCGGGCCCGGCATGCCCTCGCCGCGCAGCCGCAGGCGCCGTCCGCTGGAGGACCCGGCGGGCACGGTCACCTTCGCCGTGGCACCGCTCGGCGTGCGCACCGGCACGGTCGCGCCCAGCGCCGCCTCCCACGGTGTGACCGGAAGCTTCACGTGGACGTCCCGGCCGTCGAGGCGGAACTCGCGGTGCGGCTGGATCCGTACCCTCAGGTACAGGTCCCCGGTGGGAGCATCGTCGCCGCTCCCACGCCCGCCCTCCCCGGCCAGCCGGATGCGCTGCCCGTCGGTGGTGCCGGGCGGCACGTCCACCTGGTAACGCCGCTGCCCGTCCGGCCCGGCGAGGGTGACCGTACGGCGGCCGCCCCGATAGGCCTCCTCGACGGTGAGCGGCAGTTCGGCCTCCTGGTCGGCGCCGGGCACGCGCATCCGCCCGGCGCCGCCGAACAGCGAGCCGAACAGATCCTCGACGTCGACCCCCTCGCCCCCGAAGCCTGCCGTGGAGTACCGCACCCGGGGACCGCCGCCGGTGGTCCACCGGGAGCCACCGCCGGCTCCGGCGGCGACCCGCTCCTCCCAGTCCTCCGGGATCTTCCGGAAGTCCTCGCCGAAGCGGTCGTACCGGGCTCGCTGATCCGGATCGGACAGGACGCTGAAGGCCTCGTTGATCTCCTTGAACCGCTCCTCCGCCTGGGGGTCCTTGTTGACGTCGGGGTGGTACCTGCGGGCCAGGGTGCGGTAGGCCCGCTGGATCTCGTCCCGGTCGGCGGTGCGCGGAACGCCGAGTACCTCGTAGAAGTCGCGTGCCATGGACGGTCACTCCCGCTTGGCGACAGTTACGGCGGCCGGCCGCAGCTGCCGCTCGGCCTCCCCGTAACCGGGTCGCAGCACCTGGACCACGGTATTCGGATCGGCCTCGGGATCCTGGACCACCCCGACCACCTCGTGCCGGGCCGGATCGAACGACACCCCCTTCTCTGCGTGGCGCGGGTAGCCCAGCCGCTCCAGGACATGCACGGCCTGGTCACGCACAGCCCGGACGCCTTCGACAATCGCACCGGGGTCGGCGGCCGCGTGGCTCAGGGCAAGTTCCAGGTTGTCGATGACGGGCAGGAAGGCCGCAGCCGTACGGCCGCGTTCGGCCGCCGCCACCCGCTCCAGCTCCCTGGCGTGGCGTTTGCGCAGGTTGTCGAGGTCGGCCAGGGCACGCCGCCAGCGGTCCTCGGCCTCTCGCAGCGCGGCCGCGTATTCGTCGTCAGGTGCGGCGGCGCCGGTTGCGGCGTCGGGCCCAGGCTCGGCCTCCTCGGCCGGCGGTCCCGGCTGCGGAAGGTCACCGCGCGGCGGTTGTACGGCGCCTTCCGGCGGAGGGTCGGGTTCTCGGTCCCGGGGTGGGATGGGCATGGCGGGCACCTCAGCCCTTGTCGAACTCGGCGTCGATCACGTCGTCGTCGCCCCCGGCGCCGTTCGGCGCGGCCCCGCCGGGACCGGATCCGTCCGGTGAGCCGGTGCTCGCGGGACCGCCCGCGGCGGCTTCCGCCTGGTGGGCCGCGAGGCCCGCGAAGACCTGCTGGAGTTCGGATGCCAGCGGCCGGGTCTTGTCCACCCCGGCCTCGTTCTTGACCGCCTCGCGGGCCTCGGCCACCAGCATCTCGGCGCGGGCCTTCTCATGTGCGGGCGCGGCGTTGCCGAGCTCGCCTAGGCGCTTTTCGACCTGGTAGGCGATGGCGTCCAGTTCGTTGCGGGCGTCGACAGCCTCGCGCAGGGCCTGGTCCTGGCTACGGTTGTGTTCGGCCTCCTGGACCATCCGCTCGACCTCGCTGCCGTCGAGGTTGGAGCTCTCGCTGATGGTGATGCCCTGCTCCTTGCCGGTGTCCTTGTCCCGCGCGGTGACGTTGAGGATGCCGTTCGCGTCGACGTCGAAGGTGACCTCGACCTGCGGCTCGCCGCGCGGCGCGGGGCGGATGTCGGTGAGCTGGAAGCGACCCAGGACCCGGTTGTCGGCGGCCAGCTCCCGCTCGCCCTGCAGGACGACGACGTCGACGGCGGGCTGGTTGTCCTCGGCGGTGGAGAAGGTCTCGGTGCGGCGCACGGGGATGGTGGTGTTCCGCTCGATGATCTTCGTCATCACACCGCCGCGCGTCTCCACGCCCAGCGACAACGGGGTGACATCGAGCAGCAGGACATCCTTGACCTCGCCCTTGAGGACCCCGGCCTGGATCGCGGCGCCCATCGCCACGACCTCGTCGGGGTTGACGCTCATGTTGGGGTCCTTGCCGCCGGTCAGCCTCCGCACCAGGGCCTGGACGGCGGGGATGCGGGTGGAGCCGCCGACGAGGATGACCTCGTCGATGTCGTTGTCACTGACCTTGGCGTCGTCCATGGCCTGCCGCACCGGGCCCAGGCAGCGCTCCACCAGGTCGCCGGTGACCTGCTCGAACGTGGACCGCATGATCGTCGTGGTCAGATGCTTGGGCCCGGAGGCGTCGGCCGTGATGAACGGCAGGCTGACCTGCGTCTGGGTCACCGAGCTGAGCTCGGTCTTGGCCTTCTCGGCGGCCTCGAACAGGCGTTGCAGCGCCTGCGGGTCCTGGCGCAGGTCGATGCCGTTCTCCTTCTGGAAGCCGTCGGCGAGCTGGTCGACCAGCCGGCGGTCGAAGTCGTCGCCGCCCAGATGGCTGTCGCCCGCCGTGGACCGTACCTCCACCACGCCGTCGCCGACGTCGAGGATGCTGACGTCGAAGGTGCCACCGCCCAGGTCGAAGACGAGCACCGTCTCGTGCTGCTTCTTGTCCATGCCGTAGGCGAGGGCGGCCGCGGTCGGCTCGTTGATGATCCGCAGCACTTCCAGGCCGGCGATCCGTCCGGCGTCCTTGGTAGCGGTGCGCTGGGCGTCGTTGAAGTAGGCGGGCACCGTGATGACCGCTTCCGTGACCCGCTCTCCCAACTGCTTGGAGGCATCATCGGCGAGCTTGCGCAGCACCTGCGCGCTGATCTCCTCTGGCGCGTAGAGCTTGTCGCGCACCTTGAAGCGGGCGGCGCCGCCGTCTCCCTCGACCACGTCGTACGCGACGGCCTCGGCCTCTTTGGAGATCTCGTCGAAGTGCCGGCCGATGAACCGCTTGGCTGAGGAGATGGTGCCCTTGGGGTTGAGGATCGCCTGGCGGCGGGCCAGCTGGCCCACCAAGCGCTCGCCGGTGTCGGTGAAGGCCACCACGGACGGCGTCGTGCGGTTGCCCTCGCTGTTGGGTACGACCGTCGGCTCGCCGCCCTCCCAGACGGCGATCACCGAGTTCGTGGTGCCCAGGTCGATGCCGACTGCCTTGGCCATGAGGAACTCCTTCCGCGACGGGCGGCCCCTGTTCGCACTTGGAGTCGCGCTCGGTCTTCCGCACTCGCTCAGTTAACGGGCAGGACCGTCCCGTGGGCGGCTGCTCTGCCGAGCCCCGCTGCTGGTGATGGTGCCGGTCCTGCTGGGCGGCTGCGCGAGCAGCCGCACCGCCTCGTCGGTGACGACGTCGTACCGGCCGGGTTCAATGAAGCCCGCCGAGGTGAAGTCCCGGCGGCCACGCTGGGCCGCGTACACCGGCGGGCCGAGCAGAGCGCCGAAGTGTGCTCCGAAAACCAGCCCGTACAGAGCGAGCAGTCCCGACACGACCGGGGCCGGCCGGTTCAGCAGCTGAGAATCCACCCGATCAGGGCGCCGCTCGCCGCGCCGTGCAGCGCGGCCGCGCCATGTCCCGTGCGGCCGGTCACCTGCTCGACCCGACGCGTCCTGCCCGATGACGGCCACCCTCTCTACGGGAAAACCTGATCGGATAGGTGATCGAAGGCGCGTTCCGCCTCCTGGTAGGTCGTGTAGGCGATGGTCCTGCGGGCCTGCTCGTTCATCAGCCAGTCCTTCCACGGCTGCTGGTGTGCCCGGCGATCCCTGACAATCCCAGAGTGGCAAGAGAGCAGCGTGCTCCGCCTCCACCCGGCAGGTCGGAAATCGACACAGTCGGTCGGTCCACGAGAACAAGGCTCAAATTCAGACAAATCGGATTGTCTTGCCTAGGCTGGGTGCTCAGGGCTCACCCAGGCGTGGATCCCACGACTCGCTCGATCGCCTCTGATGGCCGGGGGAGAACGGAGTGATCTATGGCTGGCTCGTCACGGCGGCTGCCCCCTCACGTCTCCGACCAGGAAGTGACCCGCCCTCCGAGCAACACGGCGGACACCGAACGGCACGACCCCCGTCCGCTCGGGGCGCTGGACCCACACGGGCTGCTGGTGCTGTCCCACACCCTGTTCACCTGCGCGGAGCAGAGTGAGATCGTGCGGCTGGCCATGCGGCACGTCAGCGCCCTGGGTCCCTACCACGCCGAGGCCGGATACCTCGCGACGGGCGACGGTTTGTCCCGCGTCCCCGGCCACGACGCAGGAGCGTCAAAGGTCGACGCCGCACGGATGAAGGAGTTGGACGAGGCTGACGGCTCCGTATCCCTTCCAGAGCGGTCCTGGACCTGGGCTTTCGGCCTGCGTGGGGCCGGCGGTCTGCTCGGCTACATCGTGGTCTCCTCCCACTCCGGGCCCGACGAGCAGGGGCACTTCCTCCTCTCGGCCCTCGTGGGGCTCGCATCGGCGGCTCTGTCACTGACGGTCACGCGCGCCGCGCAGCATGACCCGGCCGACGAACTGAGCCGTCTCCGCACCGAACGGGACACCGCACTGCGGCAGTTGGACACAATGCGCTCCGAGCTGCACCTGCAGAAGACCGTGCACGAAACCCTCGATCGTGTCGCTGCCCGGGGCGGCGGCGAGGACGCCATCACCCAAGCGCTGTACGAACTCACCGGGCTGGCGGTGCTCATCGAGGACCGGTTCGGCAACCTGAGATCCTGGGCCGGTCCGGACCGGCCCGACCCCTATCCGGTGCGGTCCTCGACCTACCAGGAAGAGATGCTGCGGCAGGTCGCGCGCGAGGCGGGCCCGGTCAGAGTCAAGGACCGGCTGATCGCCCTGGCCCGCCCGCGCGGCGACGTCCTCGGCGTACTCGCCATCGAGGACCCCGACGCGACGGCCAACGAGTACACCATGTTCGCCTTGGATCACGCCCAGCGGTCGCTCGCCCAGGAGCTCATGCATATGCGCGAACTCACCGAGGTCGAACTTCGGCTGCGCCGCCAGCTGATCGACGACCTGTTGGAGGGCACTGACGAGACGAGCGCCTACGCCCGAGCCGAAGCCGTCGGCCACGACTTGCAACGTACCCACTATGTGGTCGTGGTGCACTGGCCCGGCAACGCCGCGAACAGCTCCTTCACCCGTGCCGTCGAGCAAGCGACGGCCACCTCGGCGACCCGTCCGCTGATCACCCGTCGCGGCGACCGGATGGTCCTGCTGACCGAATCGAGGCCCGACGACGATGCCGTGTACACGGCGCTGGCCCATGAGTTGGGAACACCCGACGGAGCGATCGGGGTGAGCACCCGCTGCGACTCCCCGGACGGCGTTCCCCGCTGCTATCAGGAGGCACTGCGGGCCCTGGAGGTGCGGCAGAACTCCCGCCAGCGCAGCGGGACGACGTTCTTCGACGACCTCGGGCTGTACCGGATCCTTGGGCCCGGAAACGATCTCCGGGAGCTCGAAGGCTTCGTGCGAGAGTGGCTCGGCCAGCTGATCGACTACGACGCGGGGCACGACACGGAGTTGGTGGAGACGCTCTCGCGCTACTTCGACTGCGGAGGCAACTACGACGATGCGGCCGCCGCGCTGACGGTCCACCGCAGCACCCTGCGCTACCGGCTGCAGCGCATCCGTGAGATCAGCGACCGCGACCTGGCGGACGTGGACACCCGGCTCAATCTGCAGGTGGCAACGCGCGTCTGGAAGATCATCCTGGGTGGGCGGCGCTGACCGCGACCACCCGGAGGGCCGGCACGGCGGGTCAGCCCGGCACTCGAACAGGTCGCCCGTGACCTCGCCGGACACATGAAACTAGTCAAAGTCGATGTCGGCCAGTCCCGCTCCAGCTGACCCTGCGATTCGAGGTACAGGTGGTGCCCACCCTGCCGGTGCTTCGCAAAGGGCAGGTCATCGCCCGGCAGGCCGACGCGGCACCCGCGGACGTCCTGCGCCCGTGGGTCGAGAAAACCCTCCCGGACACCGGCCCGCCTCCGCAAGGGAACGAGGACCGTCCAGGCCGGCCTGCGCCGGTTCGTCGACGGCGCAGGCCGGGTCCTGATGGCCGCTGCCGCCGGACCCACCACGCCGTCTCAGTATCCCGGGCGGCGGCACCGCCAGCCACCCTGAACTGGGCTTTCAGGGAAATATGAGCCCACACTTGTCAAGTTTTCTTCTCTGAGTTATATGAATGGTGTACGGGCGTCACAGACCGGATCCGTTGGAAAAGGAGATGACCAGTGATGCTCATGCGCACCGACCCGTTCCGTGAACTGGATCGACTCACCCAGCAGTCGCTCGGTACGAGGTCCTGGACCACCGCCATGCCGATGGAGGCATACCGAGCGGATGACGAATTCGTGGTCCACTTCGACATCCCGGGTGTCGACCCCGAGACCATCGACCTCGATGTCGACCGGAACGTCCTCACCGTCCGCGCTGACCGCCGCTCGCCGGCACCGGATGGTGCGCAGTTGATCGCGGCCGAGCGCCCGACCGGGACGTGCAGCCGCCAGCTCTTCCTCGGCGACAGCCTCGACACCGATCGGATCGACGCCTCGTACGACGCCGGGGTCCTTACGCTCCGCATTCCGGTGGCCGAGCAAGCCGAGCCGCGGAAGATCCAGATCTCGGGCGGCGAGCCTCCGAAGCAGATCGACGCCTGAAACGGGCTGCACCCGGCTCCCGGCAGAAGCCCTCGCTTTGCACTGCCGGGGGCCGGCAGCCGGCCCCTCTCGTACACGCACCGTCTGACATCTTCGCCGACGCCGTTGGCTCGGAGCTCGGCGAACAGAATGAAGGGGGAAGGGATACCGGAGATGCGATGGAGCGAACTCGTCGAGGAAGTGTGCGAGCGCGGGGAGTACCCCACCACCAAGGAGGCCGAGCGGATCACAAAAATCGTGCTCTCCACACTGGGCGGGCACCTGACCGGTCCCGAGAAGGCCGATCTGGTCAAGCGGCTGCCTGTCGAGGCCGCCACGGTCATTGCCGAGCAGGTACCCGTCATCAAGCCGCTGACCGCCGCGCAGTTTGTCGACAGTGCGGCGGCCCGGATTGATGGAGCCACTCCCACGACTGCCCGCTGGGACGTCAGCTCGGTCCTGAGTGTGGTGGCGGACGCTGCGGGTGACGAGCTCACGGAGCGCATCATCCGTCTGCTCCCGCCCGGATACGCCCTGCTGTTCGGCCGGGTCCGGCTTGCGGCCTGATCGCCCGCCACCCAGCCTCTCCGAACTGCGGAAACTGCCCGCACATGAGGAGTGCTGGTGCCGAGCAACGACCAGTGGAGGTGGGTGACGTGGCCTACCACCACCCCACGGGGCGCATCAGCCCCACGGGCCTTGCGGTTATACATTTCCTTGTCATTGAGATGGACATTCCTCTCCGAGAGGGGTGATGGCGATGTTCCTGTCCGTAGCGTCATCGGCCCTCAAGAGGTGCTGGCAAGCCCTGTTGAGGTGCGGGCAGATCTTCGAGTGGTGGGGGGACGCCTTCGAGAGGTCCGGGAAGGGCCGGACCACATTGGATGACCTGATCACGGATGTGATCCTGCGGCCCCTGCGAGGAAGCCCCGCCCCAGTCGGCGCAGTTGGCTCTGCGGAGCGGCATCAAACGCCGACACCAGAGCCGCGCATGTCCGGACCGGCGCAGGTCTGAGCAGCTGACAGGCCCGACGTGCGTGACGTTGGCATCCCGCAATCAGGGAATCATCGGACGTGTGAAGGAGCGGGAATGATGGCTGTCGGACTCTTCCGTATTCGTGTCGTCGTCGGAATGCTGCTCCTCGGGCACGCCGCCCAGAAGCTCTTCGGCTGGTTCGGCGGGCACGGGCTCGTCGGCACGGGCGCCTTCTTCGACGGCATCGGCTACCGGCCAGGACGTCGCCTGGCTCTGCCGGCCGGCCTCGCCGAGCTGGCCGGTAGCCTGCTGCTGACGCTGGCCTGCTGACCCCGCTCGCCGCTGGCATCATCGTCGGCACGATGATCGCCGCGGCCGCCACGCACATGCGAAGCGGCCTGTGGGTGCAGAACGGCGGCTACGAGACCCCGCTGCTCTACGCGGTCACGGCGCTCGGAGTCGCGTTCGCCGGACCCGGCGGCGTATCGCTCGACCGTCTGTTCGGGCTGAACCGGCCGTGGCCGTATGGCCTCTACGCCGTGGCGCTCGGCCTGCTCGCCGCCCTGTCGTCCGTCATGGTGCGCCGACGGCGGCTGGCGAAGGAGCCGGATCAGCCGCAGCGGAACGATGCACGGCATCCGAAGCAGCGGCTGAAGATCCGTATCCCAGTCTGACCACGACCGGGCTCGGGTGTGCCGTTGGAGCGCGGACGCCCCGGCACCGGGGCCTGAGTCACGCCGGGAGTTCGGCGTGTGCGTGGCCTGTGAGACTCTCCCGTACCTTCTCCTTGACGTCCGCGGGTGTCGCGGCCTCGCTGTCGATGGTGAAGCTGCCGACGAGCCGTTCCCGCAGCGGGCGAGGGAGGAGGTCGACGAAGGCCGCCGCAAGTGTTGTCCTGCCCGCGACCTTCAATGCCGTGGACAACCGCTGCAGTTGTACCTGGCCGAGGAACAGATCACGTCAGCCGCGTACGGTTTCTATCTGCATCGGCTGGGTGGATCGGCGGCCGAGGCCAACCAGTTCGGCCGCGATGACGGGGTGGTCTACCGTCTTTCGCCGACCACAGGCGAGCCGTCACCGGTCCTTGCACGAGCCGTACGCTGGCCCGATCCTGTGGCGGGCAGAACTGCTCATTCGGCAGGCAGGCTGACCACGAACCGTGCCCCTGGCGTGTGCCCGGGGTCGTAGGTCACGTCGCCGCCTGTGGAGCGGGCGAGGCGGCGTGCCAGCGGCAGCCCGAGGCCCGCGCCGCCGTGTCCGTCGTCGGGATCCGCGCGTCGGCCGGGCTCGAAGAGCTGTCCGGCGAACGCGGGTGGTACGCCGGGTCCGTCGTCTATGACGTCGACTCGTACGCCGTCGGGCGCGTGGTACGCGTGGACGGCGACGTTGGAGTGGGAGTAGCGGCAGGCGTTGGTGAGGAGTGGGCTGACAATGCGTTCGAGGAGGGCGGCCGGGACTCCGGCGGTCAGGTGTGGTCCGTCGATGGTCAGCGCCAAGTGGCTTGGCGCGTCGAGGGTTTCGGCGAGGTGGTGCAGGGTGGGCATGACCTCGGCGGTGCCCGGTGCGGTGAGTGTGCCGTCGCGGGCGTCGTCCAGGAGGGTGTCGCAGATGGTGCGCATGGACTCGGCGGCGTCCGCGATGACCTGGTGGGCGGCGCGGGTCTGGTCGGCGGTGCGGGGACGGGTCTGCCACCAGTCCAGCTCGGCGATGATCCGGCTCAGAGGCGTACGCAGTTCGTGCGAGAGTTCCCCGGTGAGCTGCTGCTCGTGGCGCAGCAGGGTGCGGATGCGGTCCAGTATGGAGTCCAATGATGTGCCGAGGCGGGCGAGTTCGGCCGGGTGCCGCATGCTGCCGAAGCGTTCTTCGGAGGCTACGGCGCTCCACTGGGTGGCCTGGTCGGTCATTGTGCGGACGGGACGCAGGGCGCGGCCGACCGCCAGGCGCGTCAGGGCGTAGGTGCAGGCGAGCATGACGGCGTCCAGGGCGAGCGATCCCAGGAGCAGGGTGTCGGCGGAACTCCGGTAGGGGGAGAGGTCCAGCGCGGTGACCACCGTGGCTTCGCTCCTTCCTCCGGGCACAGGCTGGGAGCACAGCTGGAGAGGGCCGTGGACGTCGGCGGTGACGCACCGCCGGCCGCCCTGCGCGGCGAGTGTGCCGGCGACGCGGGTCAGGGGACCGGCGGTCGACGGACCCTCCAGTAGGTGTCGGCCGGCGTAGATCCACACGTTGGTGTCGAGGAGTTCGTCGTGGGAGGTCTCCAGGACGCGTACCGTCGTGCCGCTGGTGTCGACCGTCGTCGCGACGGCGGCGGCGCGGGTGCGCAGTTCGTCGTCCGCCTGATGCTGGAGGTGGCGGCCGGCCACGGCGTTGAAGGCGACGGTGAGGATCAGCATCAGCAGCGTGGCTGTGACGAGGGCCACGAGCGAGAGCCGGCCGCGCAGGGTGCGGGGTGCCAGGCGGTGGAGGAGGGCAGTCGCAGTCGTGGCGGGCCGCCGTGGCCGGTGGTGGCTGTCGCTCATGACAGGCGGTGGCCGATGCCGCGGGCGGTGCCGATCGTCCGGTCGCTGCCCGCCTCGCGCAGCTTGCGGCGCAGCCGGGTCAGGTACTGGTCCAGGGTGTTGTCGTGGACCTGGGCGCCTTCGGGCCAGCCCGCGCGGACCAGCTCGCGGCGGCTGACGATGCCGCTGGAAGCCGCCATGAGCGCGGCCAGGATACGGAACTCGGTCGGTGTCAGGTCTACGGGAGTGCCCCGGACGGTGACTGTGTGCCGGACGGCGTCCAGCACCAGGTCTCCCGCCGTGGCGCCAGGCGGCGGGGCGGCTCGCTTGAGAGCCGCCCGCAGTCGCGCCGTGAGTTCGGGGAGGTGGAACGGTTTGGGCAGGTAGTCGTCGCCTCCGGCTGAGAACCCGGACAGCCGGTCGGTGAGCCGGTGATGGGCCGTCAGGAAGATGACGGGGAAGAGGAATCCGTTCGCGCGCATCGCCTGGCACACGTCCCGGCCGTCGGCGTCGGGCAGCCCGATGTCGAGCACGGCGGCGGAGATTTCGGCGCCGGCCAGCCGCAGGGCGGTGGCCCCGTCCGGCGCGGGCACGGTGTCGAAGTCCTCGTCGCGCAGCCCGCGCATCAGCACGTCCCGCAGCCCGTGATCGTCCTCGACGACCAGGATCGTCTGGCGCATTGTTCTCCCTACTGTTCTCGTGCCGGGTCCGTCCGGCCCCTTGTCGTGCGCGTCGCCCCCTTGTTCCCGCGCACCGTGTCTGTCGTCTCCGTCGCGTCGGACGTCCAACGTGTGGGCAGCCAGAAGGCCACGGCGCACGGGCACATGATCAGCCGACCGAGGACGAACAGCCGGCCGCCAACGACGTCGGCGAACCAGCGGACCCCGAGGTGGGCGCAGATCAACCCGACCAGCGCGGCCAGTGCGAAGGGGACTACCCCCGTCCCGGTGGCGGTGGCCCCACGGGCGAATGCCACCGCCACTTCCGGTCGGTGCGCGGCGTCCCACGTCAGGATGTCGCCGTCCGTGAACAGCGGTACACCGTCGTGGCCAATCACGACCATGGTCAGTACGCCGAACGCTGTCCATGCCCCGAGGGCACAACTGCCGGCCAGTGCAACGATGTCGCCGTGCTTCACTGCGCCGCCAGCAGCGGACGCAGACGGGTGGCGGTGAGTTGCAGGGCCAGCGCCCCGGCACTCCTGCGCACTGCAGGCATGATGAGCAGGGAGGTGAGGGCGCCCACAGCGACTCCCGCCACGACGTCATGCGGGTAGTGCACGCCGACCCAGACCCGGGAGGCTGCCATCGCACCGGCAGCCACAACGGCGATCGTGCCGAGCCGGCGGGAGACGAACAGCAGGGCGACGGCCCGCCGCGGCGGCGATGGCAGCGTGATTGCTGGGGAAGAACCAGTCGCCGGGCGCCGGACACGCCTCCAGTGTGGCCACGTGCAGGCTCTGGCAGGGGCGGTCCTCACGCACCAGCAGCTTCAGCGCCGTGTCCACTCCGTAGGCCGCGACTACGACGAACGGCACGGCGAGCGCGGTTGCCGACACGGTTGCGTTCACTCGCCGGGCACGCCACCAGCCGACGACCATCAGGAGGGCGAACAGGGCGAGTCCGTACGTCGACCAGGCCGACACGGTGTCGTCCAGCCATGCTGGAGTGTGCTGGGCGAGGTTCACCACATCGGTGTACGCCGAGCCGTCGATGGACGAGCCGTCGAGGGCGCGGATCATCCGCGGATCTCCTTCGCCTTCGCGTCCCTGTGCGAGCGGTACACCTCGGCGGCGAGCGGAATCAGGGACAGGGCCACGATCACCGCCACCATCGGCAGCAGATACCGGTCCACGTTCGGCACGGACGAGCCCAGCGCGTAGCCCGCCAGGGTGAGACCCAGGCTCCACACCAGCCCGCCGGTCACCTGCCACACGGTGAACGTCCGTACCGGTACCCCGAGGGCGCCCGCCATCGGGTTCAGGACCGTGCGCACCACCGGGACGAAGCGGGCCAGCACGATCGCCTTCGCGTACCCATAACGCTCCAGGAGTTCCTCAGCCCGTTTCGCCCCCGCGTGCAGGCGGCCCGAGCGGCTGCGGGCCAGCAGGGCGCCGCCCGCTCTTCGGCCCAGGAGGTAGCCGCACTGCGAGCCCGCCAGCGCCCCCACCGCCGCCGCGACCAGGAGCGGGGCGAGCGACAGCTTCAGGCCGCGGTCGGCGGCGCCGGTGCACAGCAGGCCCGCCGTGAACAGCAGTGAGTCGCCCGGAAGGAAAAAACCGACCAGCAGGCCCGTCTCGGCGAACAGCACCACACCCACGCCCAGCACGCCGAAGGCGGACAGCAAGGACCGCGCGTCCAACACATTGACAGCGAGCAGCGACGCCAGATGCGTGGCTGTGGTCATCGTGGAGCCCCTTCATCCTTTGTCGACACCGTCGGATCGCCGCAACGCTTGCATCCGCCAAGTGACTACAGTTCTGTAGACGGTCTACTGAACTGTAGACGAAGTCGGGGTGAGGACCGTTCCCATGACCCACGCGAGCTACGAGAGGCGACCGGCCGGCGAGCTTGAGGCCGCGGTCATGGCCGCGCTGCGGGACGCCGGGGCCCCGCTCACGCCAGGACGGGTGCGGAGCGAACTCGGCTTCGGCCTGGCCCGGACCACGGTGGCGACCACGTTGGCCCGACTGCATGAGAAGGGCGTCGTCAGCCGAGAGCGCCAGGGCCGCGGCTACGCCTACCTCCCTGTGCAGGACGCTCCCGGCCTGACCGCCCGGCGCATGCACACCGAACTCGACCGGAACACCGACCGGGAGACGGTCCTGGCCCGCTTCGTCGCCCAGCTCACCCCCGGCGACGAGCAGCTCTTGCGTCGGCTCCTGGACTGTGACAAGCGATGACCACTGTGCTGCTCCTACCGCTCCGTGCGCCGCCGATGACCCGCTGAACTCTCGGCGGGTTCGTTCCCGCCGCCGCGCAGTGGGTCGCTGCTCAGCCGTGCGTGCCACCTCGTGATGGCTGCCGCCATGACGCCCGGCCCGGGCGACCCCACCACATCGTCGTCACCGCGATGCTGCGCAGCCTGAAACCCGCCGAACGTGAGGCCCACTTCGCCCACGAACGCGCCCAAGCGCGCCTGTGCTTTCGGCCGCCGCGGAATTCGCCGCCCACTGCTATCTCGTCCTGCGCCTCGCCCGTGCCACCGTCTGGCCTATCGCCGAGCGGGTCACCGACGAGGGCGCCGCCACCGCCGTCGGCGGCCGACACCTGCTCGCCATCGCCACAGCCAGCTATGCCAAACCCTCCACCGCCCGGACTTCGCACCCGCCAGTCGCCGTGCGCGCGCAGCTGATGTTCGTAGGCGAAGATCACGACCTGTATACGGCGGCGACGGCTGAGGCCGCTGGGCCGCTTGCTCCGGACCGGGTGGGCGGACCTTCCGTCACAGGGCCCGATGGGAGACGGTGAGCAGGTAGGTGCCGTAGAAGAGGGAGACGCCGGCCAGGGCGGTGAGCAGGACGACGATGGTGCGCAGGCGGCTCCGCGCCAGATGCAGGGCGAGCGGGAGCAGCAGAGGGAAGGCCGGCAGCAGGAACCTCGGTTTGCTCGTGAAGAAGTGGGTGCCGCCGACGGCCATCACGATGAGGACGGCGCAGTACGCGAGTAGCGGAAGGGGCTGCCCGTTCAGTGCGCAGAAGAGGAACAGCAGCAGGGAACCGAGGATGATCGCGGCGGTCGCGTAGACGACGAGGGTGTCGTGCCCGACGATCAGATGCCTGAACATGTGGGCGGTGTAGTGGCCGAAGTCGAATCGAGAGCCCCAGAGGCTCTGCACGTGGAAGTAGCCGGTGGGGTTGTGTGTCGTGAGTCCCACCCAGCCGATGTAGCCCAGCCATCCGAGAGGAGCCGTGGCGGCCGCCGCCCAGGCGCGCCGAGCAGTGGGCTCCCCGGTGCGGCGCAGTTGCCAGAGATGAGCGACCGCGCCGGTGACGACGGCGACCGCCACAGCGAGGCCGTTGGGACGGCACAGCCCGGCCAGTACCGCCAGCATCCCTGCGGTCAGCCAGCGGCGGGTCAGCACGGCGTGGAGCGACCAGGCGGCGAAGGCCGTCATGAGGGGTTCCGTGTAAGCCATCGTCAGGATGATCGCGTGCGGCAGCAGCGCCCACAGCGCCACGAGGATGATCCCGACGCGTCGTCCGTGCAGCAGCTCGCCGGTCGCGTACACGCCCCAGGCCGCCACCAGGGCGGCACTCCATGCGATGAGCAGCGCGACGTTGACCGGGCCGATCGGTAGCACTGTGCTCACGGCGCGGATCAGACCCGGGAAGAGGGGGAAGAACGCCAGGTCGTTGTAGACGCTGCCCCCTTTGCCGTGGACGATCAGTCCGTAGCCGTACTGGGAGATGTGCCAGTACCAGCGGCCGTCCCATTCCAGGCCGAACACGGCGCGCGGGTGCCTGCCGAGATGCAGCGACCACAAGGTCGCCATGACCACACCGGTCAGCCGCACGGCGGCGAACGACGTCACTGCCAGCAGTGCCTTCCCCAGCTCGAAACGCCACCCTCGCCGCTGAGACCGCGGATCGAGAAGCGGCGCGAACCGGCGCGTGAACGCGTCGATTGTTTTCACTGGATTGTCACCTGTTTCGACCTCCTTCTTCGCCCTGTAGGAGGGAGCGAACGGGATGCCGGGTTCCAATGCCAGGAAATCTCTTACTTCACGAGAATCAGTGATATTTATAGTTAATATTGCCCTCACTTTTGACGACGGCGATGGCATTCCGACAGCATCCGTCGGGCACCTGGGCGCGACATCACCGCCTTACGCGGACGGCCGGCTCGCGGTGCTGTGAAAGATCGCATCGAGACACGCCGGAACGTGTTTTGGAGTCCAACGAGCCGGGCGGCTAGGTCGCGGCTGGACAATGATCCGACGGCCAGTGCCCCGCGTACGTACCCGCGGTCCGGCCGACGATCTCGGAGCACGACAGTGCGAAGCCCGAACGTCTGGAGGTTTGCGCGTCCGGTGAAAACTGTGGATGAACTAGACGCGAAGCGCACGGATCTTTCCGCGCTGCTTCGGGAGGTCGCCAGGTTCGGTGCCGTCGGCGGGCTGGGCATCGGGGTGAATCTCGCCGTGTTCAACCTCAGCCGGGCGGTGACTTCTCTGCCCGTGGTGCGGTGCAGCGTCATCGCGACCAGCGTGGCAATAGTCTTCAACTACCTGGGTTTCCGGTACTTCGCCTATCGACACCGCGATCCGCAGGGTCGTGCCGCGGAGTTCGCTCTCTTCTGTTTTTTCAGCGTCGTCGGCCTGATCATCGAGAACGGGGTGCTGTACGTCGCGACGTACGACTTCGGCTGGGATTCGGCCCTTCAGAGCAACCTCTTCAAGGTCATGGGGATCGTGTGCGGGACCCTCTTCCGCTTCTGGTCCTACCGCACCTGGGTGTTCCGGGTGCGGCGCTGAGGGCGGCTCCGTCCGCCGAACGGGTGTTGCGTGCTGGCACTCAACGGACTTCGCGGACCTGCCGTCACCGTCGGCCTTGATGTTCATCGCCCGCTGCTCCGCCCGGTTCAACGCACCCGACCGCGCTGACCACACCACGGTCGCGGAACCGTCCGACACCTGGGCGACGGCGTACACAACGAGGGTGCGCACTGCGGCAAGGCGAACGAGTGGCCCGTAGCCGCCGGAAACGCATCGGTACAGCCGAGGCGCACGTCGCGGCGAACAGCCGGCGTCGACGACAGCCCGGTGCCGGGCCGCGAGCAGAGCCGCAGCGGACAGCAAGAGAAGTGCCGTGGTGTGCCAGCCCGCGCGTCGCCCCGTGAGGCGCGGGGTGCGGGGGAGTGGTCATGAGGTGGGGGCGATGTAGGCGTACACGGCACCGTCCAGCCGGACGAGCCTCCAGCCGCGGGCGTAGGACGGCGGACGGGCCGCGCTGGTGGTGAGGACGGCGACCGGCATCCGCTGGGCCGCCTGGGCGATGGCCGCGGCGTCGGTGTTGGCGTTGGGGCCCTGGGTACTGGCGGAGGCGCACCCGGCGTAGAAGGCGATCGGGATGGTCGACGGCCCGGTGAGCAGACACGGTGGGCGTACGCCCACCCGGCGCAGTGCGGCGGCGGTGCGCTCCCAGCCCTTGTGGCCGGCGGTGGTGCGCTGAACGGTGTGTGCCAGCACCGCGTACTGCACCGCCAGATGTCCGGCCAGGCCCACCGTCACCAGCGTCACGGCGACCGGGCGCCAGGCTCTGCCCGGCGCGGTGACCAGCCAGACGAGCGCGTCGGCGACCGGGATGGCCAGCAGCGCGTAGGTGGGCAGCAGGAAGCGGGGCGCGGCGTATCCGATGAGGAACAGATACGGGATGGCCGCCGTCACCGCGCAGGCCAACAGCAGTGCGGTGGGCGGCGTGCGCCGGCCCCGCACGGCCACTGCCAGCCCGATGACCGCCAGCACCGGCAGAGCGAACCACCAGGCCGTCACCACGGGGTTCGGCATCGCGCCGGTGCACGGGCGGCACAGCGAACGCCCGCCCAGGCTGCGCAGTTGGTCACCGATGGCGATGTGCCAGCCCAGACCGCCCTGGATGTCGGATCCCTCGGACAGTCGCCGGCCAAGGCCCCCGAAGCGGGCGTACGCCTCGATCACCCACTCGGCCGCCCCGGCCACCAGCCCACCCGCCAGAGCGATGAGCAGCCGGCCGTGCCGCCACCGGCGAAGAACCACTGAGACGAAGAGCAGCGGCAGGGTCACCCACACCGCGTCCGTGGGCCGCATCCACGCCATCAGCAGGGCACTTGCCGCCAGCCCCCACAGCGGACCGCGTCGGGTGCGGTCGGTCTGGGCCTGAAGGAAGCAGCCGACGCCTGCCAGGGCGCCGACCGCCACCCAGTAGTTGGGCATGGCCTGAGGACCGTAGAAGACGGTCACCCACAGGCTCGCGAACAGGGCGCCGCCCAGCGCGAGCACCCGGACCGGGAACAGGCCGCGCCAGGCGCGCAGCGCCAGGAACAGCCCGAGACCCGCCAGCAGCGCCAGGTAGACCCGCAGGAGCGGGGTGGACGACGACCATCCGGCGACCGGCGCCACCAGCAGCGAGATGCCGCGGGCGCGCGGGGCGCTGAAGAACGATGCCGGGGCGTGGGAGCTGACCTGGCTGACGTACACCGACTCGTCCCAGCCCAGCCCCATCCCAGGGCCTACGACCACCAACTGGGCCAGGACGAAGGCACCCGCCACCGCCGCCAGCCACCACGGGCCCTTGCGGCCCCGTCCCGCGGCCGGGCCGAGTGGCGGCTCGTGGCCGCCGATGCGGTCGAGTGTCACGGTGTGCACGGCTCTGGTCATCGTCCGTCCCTCGCCCCTGACAGCCTGTAGAGTGTCGATAACCCTACAGGCTGTAGGGTCGCCTGCAGGAGCTGGGCCAAACATGGTCAAACTAGCGTGCACACCCCCGGAGCGCACCGCGGAGGTCGACGAGGTCCGGCCGCGCCGGGGGCGGATCGGGCTGCGGCTGTCCCTGGTCGGAGTCGTCGCCGACAGGGCCACCCTGATACTTCGGGCCCGCGACGGAGGCCAAGCCGAGATGCGGCTGCCCGTCGACAGTTACGGCGGCCGGTTCCAGGTGTGTATTCCGCTGGATGCGCTCGCCACCGCGTGCATCGCACGTGACTGGATCTGGGATCTCTACCTGGACGCGGGGACGGAGGGAGCGCCGCTGCGGCTGGGCAGGCATCCGGACGGCATCGCCGGCGAGAAGAACGTCTTCGTCTGCCCGGCGCAGCATGCGGCCGGGGTGCGGGTGCAGCTGTACTGCACGGTCACGGACGATCTGTCGATCGCCTGCGCGCGGGAGGAGAAGCGGTGAGATCAGCGGCCATGCCGGCTCCAGCGCCCCCGACTTCGCCCGGCGCGACGCCCGTTCGGCGAACAGGACAGCTTGAGCGCGACTTCCTCGACGCGCCGTGGGCCACCGGCAGGGCCTGGCACCGGTCGATATCCAGGAGGGCGCGGTGGCGGTGTCCCTGTCGACCTGGTGCAGCCCGTCCTCCGGCGACTTCGCGAGCGGGGCCTGGTCCAGCCCTCCGGCGACGACCTCGGCGCGTGGGAACCCGTAGGATGCGCCGCTGAACGAACAGCCCAGGTCATGCATCAGATTCGCGTACCCGACGCAGCCGCCCCGGCCTCTCTTCCGTCCCCGTCCACGCCGGTGACCCCGGCCTCCCTCCGAGGTGAACCCCCACGGTGCCCGCACACCTCTCGCCCTCGAACCTCCGACAGCACACGCCCACGGACCGCGTTCCCTCCCCGAGCGGACCACCGCGCCCACGCACACGGCTGCGCAGGGGCGCGGCCTCGGCCACGGTCTGGTACCTGCGGCTGCTCGCCGTGCTCAACCTGGCCGCGGTCGTCTCGCTGTCCTTCCGCGACGAGGTCCAAGAGCACAACGTCGGTGAGTACTTCACCCCGTATCTGGCCACCGCCGGGCTCATCTCGGCGGCGCTGGCACTCTTCCTCGCCGCGGTGATGCGGCGCCGCAAACGGGCCGCGTGGATCTTCAACCTGCTGCTGGCCGGCGGGCTGTTCGCGCTGTACACGCTGGCCATGACCCAAGGGGCGTACCGCGAGCACGTCACCAACTGGGGCTCCCTGCTGCTCACCGGCCTGTTCGTGGCCGCGCTGCTCCTCGGGCGCGGGGAGTTCAAGGCAGTGGGGGACCGCTCCAACCCGAAGCTGGCCCTCGCCGCGGGAGCGGGCGGTCTCCTCGTCAGCGGCACGATCGGCACGCTGCTGGTCGCCGCCACCAACAAGCTGCCCGGCGCCACGCTGACCGACGAGATCGCCTACACCCTGCTGCGCGGCATCAGCGTCGGCCCGCTCGCCGACCGCGTCGACGCCGTGCACGCACCGCGCTGGGTCGACGTCCTCATCAACATCCTGATCGCAGCGACCTTCCTGCTCGTCCTGTACGCCTGCTTCCGTGCCCCGCGCGGTCGCGCCCTGCTCGGCGAGGACGACGAACAGCGGCTGCGCGACCTGCTGGCCCGGCACGGTGAGCGAGACTCCCTCGGCTACTTCGCCCTGCGCCGCGACAAGGCCGCGATCTTCTCGCCCAGCGGCAAGGCGGCTGTCACCTACCGGGTGGTCGGCGGCGTCAGCCTGGCCTCCGGCGACCCCGTCGGCGACCCCGAGGCATGGCCCGGTGCCATCGACGCGTGGCTGGAAGAGGCCCGCCGGCACGCCTGGACCCCGGCGGTGATGGGCGCGAGCGAGGAGGCCGGCACCATCTACGCCCGGCATGGGCTGGACGCCCTGGAACTGGGCGACGAGGCCATCGTGGAGATCGCCGACTTCACCCTCGAAGGACGTGCCATGCGGGCCGTACGACAGGCGCACAACCGGGTGCACCGGGCCGGATACACGGTGAGCGTCCGACGCCACGAGGACATCACGGACGACGAGATGGCGCTGCTGATCGACAAGGCCGACCACTGGCGCGACGGACCGACCGAACGCGGCTTCTCCATGGCGCTGGGACGGCTCGGTGACCCCGGCGACGGCCGCTGCGTGATGCTGGAATGCCGCGACGCCGACGGTGAACCGCGCGCCCTGCTCAGCTTCGTCCCCTGGGGCGAGCAAGGCCTCTCCCTGGACCTGATGCGCCGGGAACGCGCCTGCGAGAACGGCCTGATGGAGTTCATGGTCGTTGAACTGCTGCTGCGTGCCGAGGAGTTGGGCGTACGGCGGGTGTCGCTGAACTTCGCCATGTTCCGCTCGGTCTTCGAACGCGGCGCGCGCCTCGGTGCGGGCCCGGTACTGCGGCTGTGGCGGTCGATGCTCACCTTCTTCTCCCGCTGGTGGCAGATCGAGTCGCTCTACCGTGCCAACGCCAAGTACCGGCCCGTGTGGGAGCCCCGCTTCCTGCTGTTCGCCAAGAGCGGCGACATCCCCCGCATCGGCCTGGCCAGCGCCCGCGCCGAGGGCTTCCTCACCCCGCCACCGCTGCCCGCCCTCCGGCGCCGCGGGCGTTCCTCCGCCTCCGAGGCAGAACCGGCCCCGGCAACCTACAGCTTGTAAGGCGGCTCGATAGCGGGCACGTTTCCCGGCGGCGAAGCCGAACGGCGCATCCACACCACCGTCCTGCCGGTCCGCTGACCTGTCTCTGTCTGCTCGGGAAAGCCGGGTGGCCGCCCAACTGGCAATCAGCTGGGCGGCCTCGGGTACGGCGCGGGCTCAGCCGTTCGGTCCGGCCGGGGTCGTGGTGGTCTTGAAGCCCTCGGTCTTGTTGGCCTGGACGGCGAAGTCATTGGTGAAGGTCTTGCCGAGGTCCACCGACCCCTTCACGTTGCCGACCAGCTTCTCCGTCGCCAGAGAGGTCTTCGGGCCGCCGGCCGGCATGAGACCGTCCGGGAGGAACTGGCCCTTGTCCTCGTTCAGGGCCGCGATGTAGTCGGCCTTGGTCACCAGCTGGTTGGACACGAACGACGCAGGGAGCTTGTTCGCGATGTCGGCCGCGCTGTGGGTGCTGATCCAGTGCATGGTGGCGACGAGCGCGTCGACGACCTTCTGCACCGAGTCCTTGTGCGCGTTCACCCAGTCGGTGCGGGCGAGCACGCTGGCAGCGGGATAGGCACCGCCCATCGCCGCCGTGGCGCCGGAGGTGGTGGCCAGGTCGATCGCGGAGGTACCGACGCCCTTCTTCTGGATCGCGGCCACCGTGGGCTGCGTCGTCATCACGCAGTCGACCTTGCCGTTCTGCAGCGCGGCGATCGCGGTGGAGCCCGAGCCGACCCCGATCCGATGGAGCTGGCCGGTCTTTACACCCTTCTGGGCGGCCAGGAACTGGGTGAGGGTGTCGGTGCCCGACCCCAGGTCGGTGACGCCGAGGGTCTTCCCCTTGAAGTCGGCGGCCGAGTGGACGCCCGACTTGCTGGTGCACATCTCGCGCTCGCCCGGCGCGCCGGAAAGCTGCACGACGTCCTCGACGGCCTTGCCCTTCGCCTGGAACTCGATCGTGTGGTTGTACCAGGCGCCGGCCATGTCCACCTGCCCCGAGGCCATGGCCTCCTCGGCGCCCACGCCGCCGTCCTGCTCGGTGCTCAGCTGCACGTTGACGCCGTACTTCTTGTAGAAGCCGAGCTGCTGGGCGAGCTGGTACGGCAGGTAGATCTGCTTGTCGAGGCCGCCGGCCATGAGCTTGACGGTCGGCGTGGAGCCCGAACCCCCGGTCGAGGCCGAGGAGTTGCCGGAACAGGCGCTGGCGGCGCCGAGGGCGAGAACGGTGAGGACGGACGCGGCGACGGCGACGGGTCGTCTGGACATGGCTGACCACATTCCTTTGCTGAGGGTTCTGGGATGAAGCGGGGGCGGGGGGCGTCAGATGATGTTGGAGGCCTCGGACGGGGCCGGCGGGCGCCAGGCCAGCAGCCGGTGTTCGAGCTTGCCGATCAGCCACTCGGCGCCGAGCACGATGACCGAGATGACGAGCATCGTGGCGAACACGCCGTTGGGGTCGAAGTTGTTCTGCGCGGTCTTGATGACCAGGCCGAGGCCGCTCTGCGCGCCGAGCACCTCGCCGACCAGGGCGCCGACGATGGCGAAGCCGAAGGCGCTGTGCAGGCTGGCGATGATCCAGGTGAGTGCGGAGGGCACGGTCACGTGCCGGATGATCTGCAGTTGCGAGGCGCCGAGGACCTTGGTGTTGGCGAGGATGTTGCGGTCGACCTCGCGGACGCCCTGGAAGGCGTTGAAGAAGACGATGAAGAACACCAGCACCGCGGCGAGCAGGATCTTCGGCAGCACGCCGATGCCGAACGCGACGATGAAGATCGAGCCGAGGACGATACGCGGGATCGCGTTGACCATCTTGATGTAGGGGCCGAGCACGTCGGCGAGGAAGCGGCTCTGGCCGAGCGCGACGCCGAAGACCACTCCGGTGACGGCCCCGAGGGCGAAGCCGACGAGCGCCTCCTGGATCGTGGTCCAGATGTTCGAGTAGAAGGAACCGAACTCGGTGCCGTGCCGGAAGAGGTCGACCAGCCGCTTGGCGATGCCTGACGGCTGCCCGAAGAAGAACGGGTCGACGATCCCCCAGGTGGTGAAGGCCTGCCAGCCACCGAGGACGAAGACCGCGAGCCCGATGCGCCCCGCCCACACCAGCAGGGTGCGCCGCCGGACGGCGCGCTTGGCGGCGGACCTGGCGGAGACCTGCGAGCCGTCTTTGACCAGGGCGGTGGAAACGGTGGACGTCGTACTCATGCCGTACCTCCTGCGGTGCGTGCGTAGGCGCGCTCCACCTCCTCGCGCAGGCAGTCCCAGATCTGGTGCTGAAGTTCGATGAAGCGGGGCTGGAAGCGGATCTCCTGGACCGCGCCGCGCGGGCGCGGCAGGTCGATGTCGAAGACCGCCTTGACCGAGCCGGGGCTGGACGTCATGACGACGACGCGGTCGGCCAGCGCCACGGCCTCGTCGAGGTCGTGCGTGATGAAGATGACCGACGGACGGATCTGCTCCCACAGGCCGAGGAGTTCGGTCGACATGATCGCCTTGGTCTGCACGTCCAGGGCGCCGAACGGCTCGTCCATGATCAGGATCTTGGGTTCGTTGATCAGTGCCGCGGCCATCGCCACGCGCTTGCGCATGCCGCCGGAGAGCTGGTGCGGGTAGCGGTCCTCGAACCCTGTAAGGCCCACCCGGCGCAGCCAGTCGCGGGCCGAGGCCTGGGCCTTCTGCTTGGGCACTCGGCGGAAGACGGGGCCCATCAGGACGTTGCCGAGGACCGTCTTCCAGGGCAGCAGCGCATCGGTCTGGAACATGAAGCTGACACCGTCGGCGACGCCGTCCACCTCACGGCCGCCGACCCTGACCGAGCCCTCACTGGGCCGGTCGAGCCCGGACACCATGCTCAGCGTCGTCGACTTGCCGCAGCCGGTCGGACCGACCACCGCGCAGAACTGGCCGGGCTCCACGGTGAACGAGACGTCCTGCAGTGCCGTGAACACCTCACCCGCAGGAGTCAGAAATCGTTTGGTGAGTCCTGAGATCTCGACTCGCGCGCTGTCCCGGCCGATCTTCTCGGCGCCGGGGCTCGTCGCGACATCGTTTCGCGAAGCCATCTGAGGCGGTCTCCCTTCCTAACCTCGGAGGTCGAGGAAGGCAGACGCTAAAGGCCTCGTGGTGTTACGTCGCTGTTTCAGACGTATCCCGCGTTAGTCGTGTTAACAGGGGTTCTGCGCATTCTGCTCAGCGGTTCAGGGGGTGGGCAGAAGGCCCGCGGTGGGACACAATCACGCCACCACGGGTACGGCGAAGGGGCCGGGCCCGGCAGCACGACAAGGGCAAAGACACCTGTGACGCCCATCCGTATCCGGATCGGCCGCGGCGGGACGGGGAGGCTCTCCGCGCGGATCCTGGCCAACCAGCTGGCCATCCTGGCCCTCACCGGAGCCATCGGCTTCGTACTGTTCGCGTTCGCCCAGCGGGCCGAGATCGACCGTGCCTACGAGCAGCGGGCACTGGACATCGCGCAGACCACGGCCGCCGATCCGCAGATCCGGCGAGCCGTGGCGTACGGCGGTGGCGGCGACATCGTGCAGACCGTCGCCGAACGGATCCGGAAGGCGTCGGGGGCGTCGTACGTGGTCGTGATCGACCTGCACGGCCGCCGCCATTCGCACCCCGACCCGGCGCTGATCGGCGAACCGGTGGGCGATCCGATCGTGGTGCTGGACGGCCGTCCCCACGTCGGCTCCGACCAGGGCGCGACCGGGCGCTCGGCCAACGGCAAGGCTCCGCTCTACGGGCCCACAGGCACGCTGGTCGGCGAGGTCTCGGCCGGTATTCCGGAACACGACGTGCTCGGCGAGCTGTGGCGGGAGCTGCCCACCTTCGGGCTGTACAGCGCGATCGCCGTCGCGCTCGGCTCTGCTGCCGCGTTCCTGCTGGCCAGGCGGTTGAAGCGGTCGACTTTCGGGCTGGAGCTGGAGGAGATCGCCGGACTGTTCCAGGATCGCGAGGCCATGCTCCACGGCATCCGGGAGGGCGTGATCGCCTTCGCTCCGGATGGCCGGATCACCGTGGTCAACGACGAGGCCCGCAATCTGCTCGGCCTCGGTACGGCGCTCGGCAGCCGGCTCGAGGAGGTGCTGCCCGACGGGCGGCTGCGCCGCGCCCTGGACGGCACCCTGACCGGCACCGACCTCAACGTGCTGACCGATGACCACTGCCTGGTCGTCAACCGGATGCCGGTGACGCTGCACGGCCGTGAACTGGGCGCGGTGGTCACCGTACGCGACCGCACCGAGCTGATCGGGCTGCTGCGCGAACTGGACTCGGTGCGCGGGCTGACCGACGCCCTGCGCGCCCAGCAGCACGAGTTCACCAACCGCATGCACACCGTGGCCGGGCTGCTGGACATCGGCGACCACGACGCCGCCCTTGAGTACGCCGTCGAGTCGGCCGGCGCCGACCAGGCGCTGACCGAGTCCGTACGCGAACGGATCGGCAACGCGCTGCTCGTGGGGCTGATCGTCGCCAAGACCACGGTGGCCGCGGAACGCGGGGTACGGATGGTGCTCAGTGACGACTCCGCGCTCGGCGAGGACCCGCCGCATCTGCGCCGGCTGCTGACCATCGTGGGGAACCTGCTGGACAACGCGATCGACGCGGCGTCCGGCGGACCGCCCCCGGCGGGCGGCCGCGAGGTCGAGCTCTCGCTGATCGAGGCTGTCGACGTGGTGATGGTGCGGGTCGCGGACAGCGGCCCGGGGATTCCGCCGGGCGCCGCCGAGTCGATCTTCGAGGACGGCTGGTCGACCCGGCCCGACCGCGGCACCGCCCGGCGCGGACTGGGGTTGGCCCTCGTCCACCGGCTCACCCAGCGGCACGGCGGCACGATCACGGTCAGCGAGGGGCCGGGCGCGGTCTTCACCGTCGTACTACCGCTGCCGGACGCCACGCCCGTTCCACGCGACGCACAGCTCACAACGGCCTCGCCGACCGGAGGTGACCGCGAATGATCCGGACCCTGGTGGTGGACGACGACTTCCACATCAGCCACATCCACTGCGACTACGCGTCCCGCGTCGAGGACTTCGAGGTGGTCGGCCGGGCGGCGACCGTGGCCGAGACACTGGACGCGGTGCGCACCCTCCACCCCGACCTGCTGCTGCTCGACGTGTTCCTCCCGGACGGCAGCGGACTCGACGTGCTGCGGCAGCTCAGCTCGGACGAGGGCGGCGCCCGCCCCGACGTCATCATGATCACCGCAGACAGGGACATCACCTCGGTACGGACCGCCATGAAGCTCGGCGCAGTGGGCTACCTGGTCAAGCCGTTCGGCTCCGGCGACCTGGCCGAGCGGCTCACCGCCTACCGCGAACTCCAGCACCGCGTAGCCGCGTTGGGCCTCGCCCCGCGGACCGACCAGGCCGACGTGGACGCCCTCTTCAGCGCCGCCCGGCCACCGGCCGTCCCCCGCGTCCCTGCCAAGGGGCACTCCGCACCGACCCTCGCCCTCCTGCACCAGGTACTGCGCACCGCCCACGACCCCCTGTCCGCGGCCCAGGCCGCCGAACTCACCGGTGTCTCCCGCGCCACGGCCCAGCGGTACCTCTCCTACCTCGTACGGGAGGGCATGGTCCGCCTCGAACTCCGCTACGGGGCCACCGGCCGTCCCGAACACCGCTACCGGATCGCCCGATGAGGTGGGTGCCGAGACCCACCTGACAGCAGCTCGCCAGCCTTGCCGCCAGCCTGCAGAGAGCAGTTCAGTAACCCGGCGTTCCTGACCTGCAACGATGAGACCTGTGGAGGGTCTTGGACGTTGCTGTCGAAGGAGCACTTGTCAGGTGAAGAGTACTGACCTGTATCCGCATGTTCGCGTCCAGCGCGACGGCTGTGGGGTCAGACAGGTGGGGTGCTGCTGGTCGAGGCAGTCCGCAAGGCCGGCCCGCATCAGGCGATAATGATCATTAGCTGCCTGTGCGTATTACTTGGGGAGGTCTTGTGAGTCTGAGTACCTATTGTCGTTCCGATCTTGAGGGGTGTGGGTCGGACGGGAGTCTCGATCGGGTGATCGCGGCTGGTCGCGGAGATGAGAACAGGGACTCTTGGTAGTCGTCAGCGGTCTGCCAAATCTGGTGGATGGACCGCGCCGCAGTGCTGGAGAGCGCTCTGTCCGGTGGCCTCTTCTCTCCCGACGTCCTCAGCCTGTGGTACGTCGGGAGGTGCGGCCCAATCCTGCGATATGCGGTCGCGAGACCTCGCTCTTCATCGATCACCGGCGCACCGCGATCTCCTCAACGCCTTTGGCGAGGACCGGTCGGCAGGATCTCACCGACGGCCGGTGACGGTTTCGCCCGGCGAGGTTCTCAGTTGTTCGCTGAGTGCCGTTCCTCTGACGAAGTAGTTGCCGGCGGCAGTTCAGGGGTGTCTTCAACGCTCGGTCGTTGGCGGATCATGAGGAAGGAGACCAGGGCGGCGGCGACGCCGATCAGCCCGGCGACGAACAGGAGCATGTCGATGCCATGGGCAGCCGCGGCACGGATCGCCTGATCGGTGATGTCGCGGGATCCGGGCGCGGCGGAGTGCAGGACCTGGTCGGATTGCCCGGCGGCGACGTCGTGAGCGAGGGAGGTCGCCGAGGTCAGGTGCTTTCGGACGAGGGCGTGCTGGGTGCCGGCGGTGAAGACGCTGCCCAGCAGGGCGATGCCGAAGGCGAATCCCACCTGGCGGGCGGTGTTGATGGCACCGGCGGCCATGCCGCCGCGCTGGGGTGGTACCGCGGCCATTCCGGTCGCGCTCAGCGGCGGGGCGGCGAATCCGACGCCCAGGCCGACCACGAGGAACCCGGGCAGCAGCGCGGGCCACGATGGCCAGGCGTCGACGAGCGCGGCCGCGAGGAGATCACCGACGCCGATCAGGAGGATCCCGCCGCTGATCACGCGGCCGGGCCGCCATCGGTGCATGGCGCGGCCCAGTGCCGCGGACACGACGAACGCCGCGACCGACATCGGCAGGCTGACCAGGCCGGCGGTCACCGGCGAGAGACGCAGGACCGACTGCATCCAGATCGACGTGTACGCGAAGGACACGTACGCGGCGAAGTTGAGCAGGACGGCCGCGATGAGGACTCCGCTGAACGTCGAGTTGCGCAGCAGCGCCAGGTCGAGCACCGGCTCGGCGATCCGGCTCTCGGCGATGACGAACGCGAGCAGGAAGACCGCGCCGGTGAGCAGCATCGACCAGCATGCCGGGTCACTCCAGCCGTGCTCGTTCGTACGGATCATCGCGAAGGTCAGCGAGCCGATCGCCACGGTGAACAGGGCAACGCCGCCCATGTCGAGGCGCCGGGTGTCGCGGGTGTGCGCGTCACGCAGCACGAACAGGCACGTCGCGATCGCCACCGCGCTGACCGGAAGGTTGACGAAGAAGATCCATCGCCAGGACAGGCCCTGCGTCAGCGGGCCTCCGAGCAGTGGTCCGGCCGCGGACGAGGCGCCGGACACCGCTCCCCACATCCCGTATGCCGTTGCCCGGTCCCGTCCGGTGTAAGAGCTGTTCAGCAACGCGAACGTGGTGGCGAACATCGCCGCGGCGCCCACACCCTGCACGATCCTGGCGGTGATCAGCGCCGACGTGGTCGGGGCGAGTCCGCTGGCCAAGGACGCCACGGCGAACAGCGCCAACCCGCCGATGTAGCACCGCCGGTGGCCGATCCGGTCCGCGAGTGAGCCGATGCCAAGCAGCAGAGCAGCCAGCGCCAGGGCGTATCCGTCGACGACCCACTGCAGCGCCCCCAGCGAGGTGTGCAGGTCGGCGGCCATGTCGGGCAGCGCCACGTTCACGATCGTCACGTCCACCAGCAGCATGAACGTGCCCAGGCACACAGCCGACAGCGGCAACCATTTACGCATTGTGCGCTCCTTCCGTCGTAGCCGTGCAAGCCTCGGCCACGCCCGGTGCGCAACGGTCCAGAAACGGCGCCTTCTGTAGTGTTGCCGCTATGCAGCGCCCTCTGATCGCTGATTCCGTCATGCTGGATCCGGATGATGTGCGAATCCTTCGCGCCCTTCAGGTTGATCCGCGGGTCGGATTCGCGACCGTCGCGACGGTCCTCGGGATCTCCGAACTGGCCGTCGCCCGCCGCTACCGCCGCATGCGACGTGCCGGGGTGATCCGGGTGATCGGGGTCGTCGACCCGGGAGCGCTCGGGCAGAGTCAGTGGATGGTGCGTTTGCGCTGTCGGCCCGGCAGCGTCACGGCCATCGCCGAAGCACTCGCGCAACGTGACGACGTCAGCTGGGTCGCCCTGAGCGCTGCCGGCTCCGAGGTGACCTGCGCCGTGCGGTCGCGCTCACAGGAGCAGCGCGACGACCTGCTGGGCCGCCGGCTGCCCCGCATCGCCGCTGTGCTCGACCTGCAGGCATCGGTGGTCCTCCGCCAGTTCGTCGGCGGACGCGGGCACTACTGGGCCGCACTCACCGGAACCCTGACCCCCGAGCAGGAGTCCGCCCTCGGGTTCCGCGACAGGCCCTACACCGAACAGCCGGTCGTACGGGACCAACCGTCGCAGCTCAGCGCCCATGACGAGAAGCTGCTCGCGGCTCTTGCCGCCGACGGACGGGCCAGTCTCGTCGACCTCGCCGTTGCGGCCGACCTCACACCGGGCCGAGCGTCACGACGTCTGAACGCACTGCTTTCCAGCGGAGTGGCCTACATCGACGTGGAGATCGCACCGATGGCCCTGGGATACCGAGCCCGGGCGAACCTGTGGGTGCGAGCCCACCCAGCCAAGATCAAAATTGTCGGGCGGGCGATGGCGCAGATGCCCGAGGTGGGATTCGCTGCCGCAGTGTCCGGACCGTCCAACCTCCACGCCGTCGTACAGTGTCGCGACCTCGACGGGCTGTTCGAGTTCACCACCGATCGCGTCGGGACCCTGCCCGGCGTCGAAGGCATGGAGATCAGCCCTATCTTCCGCCAGATCAAACAGGCCGGAACCCGGGTGGACGGTGACCGCTTGAACGACCCGCCGAGCGACCGCGGCCGCCGCTGACACCGGCGACAGAGAGACGCCCGACTCTCCTTCACGAGCGACCCTCACGGGTTCCGTCTGACTCAAGTCGAGCGGCGGTAGTCGGCTCGGGGTGGTTGCCACCGATCGGCCCGAAGACGCCGAGGCCCCCCGAGTACTGGCTGTCCAACCTGCCGGCGGATACCCCGATCGCCGATCTCGTATGTCTGGCCAAGGTCCGCCGGCGCATCGAGCATGACCACCGTGAACTCGAACACGGCCTGGGACGTGACCACTTCGAAGGCCGGTCCTGGCCGGGCTGGCACGACCACGTCACCCACGTGTCCGCCGCCCACTCCTTCCTCACCAAACAACGACTGTCCCCAAAAATCCCCGGGCCGGCCTCACCCTCTACCAGGTCCTCGACACCCTCCAGAACACCCTGAGGTGCTGGACCGGCATCCGCACACCTGCCAACTGTCGGCGTACATCTGAACGTACCCCTCCTCGCCGCCTTGGACGCTTTTGACCGTGACGCTCTCACCACCTGGGCACCTGGCGAGCCCGCCAACCGCGCCCCCCACGACGCGCCCTACCGAGCTGGCCCTCACTCTGGCTACCTTCCTGACCGTTCTGCAGCGCCCCGCCCCCCGACGGGGCCGCCCGCAGGCGCCTGGACTGCGGCATCCGGTCCGGCGACCTGTGGCGGGCTGCTTGCGCTGGTGACGGTAGTGGTGAAGTCCGGTGCGCTGTCCTACTGCTGGTGGCGAGTGGGAGCCGGCCTGCTGGCCGCCGTGCTCTCGTTCGATCCGTCCTGGCTCGAACGAGAGCACCAACGGCCCGCCTCGGCAGTACATCCCCAAGGACGCCGACCTTTCGGCCTACGCCCCGCGCGCGTGGCGACAGCGGCCGCCGATCTCAACAGCCTGCGCATGCGAAAACGCTCAGCTGGGCAACCCCAGCCGAGCGCCTGTCCACACTGCCCGCAGCCTGATCAATCGACCACGGTGTTGCGACGACCTCTCGAACTCGCCGGTGTGGCGATGGGGCTTCAGGAATTCTTCAGGTACGCGGCCAGCTTGGCGACAAGCCGGGCGGCGTCGTCCAGGCCGCGGGCCGTCTCGCCCAGGTCGCCGGCGAGCAGCTTCTGCAGGGCTTGCCCCGCTTCCTGGCCCTCCTGCCGACCGGCGGTGTCCGACCAGGGGCCGGGGACGGTCGTACCCCGGTATCCGACGGGGTCGCCCCCGCGGGACGCGCGGTAGCCGGTGAAGTCGGCGGCACCATGGGCCGGCCCGGCGGCGACCTCGGCCGTGAGGAACTGGACCCGGGAAAGCTGAGTCTGCTCGGAGCCGTGGTTGTCGGTAATGCTCAGGCGGTAGCGGGCGTAGGACGCGGGGGAGGCGACGGCGTACTCCTTCGTCTCGTACCGCTGCCTGAAGTGTTCGCGGGTGCGGGAGTCCACGGTCGTCCAGTGACCGCCGTCGTGCGATCCCTGGAGCTCCCACTCCTCCGGGTCCCGTTCGGGGGCGTCGTTCGCCGAGGTCAGCCGGTAAACGGTGACCGCGGCGGGGTACTCAAGGGTGAAGTCCAGCACGGCGGTGTCACCGTCCGCCAGCCACTTGCTCGGGGACTTGCTGAGCAGGTTCTCCGCGACCTCGCCCGCCGCGTAGAACTCGTCGCTCGCCTCGACGTCGGCGACCGTGCGAGTGATGTCCCGCAGTTCGCCGACGGGTTGCCGCACCTCGGGCGTGCCGGCGGAGTTCACGTGGCTCAGGGCAATCGAGGCGGTGGTGCCCCGCCGGTCGGTCCAGGACACGCGCTCCACGGGCGCCCCTCCGTCGTCGAGCAGCAGCCGCAGCTCGCCCGAGGGGGACCATGCGCTGTCGTGTCCCTCCTCGGTGGAGAACCGGTGCAGCCGGGCCCCGGTCGTGCCTTCGGGGTAGGCCCAGCGGTCGGTGAGCGTGCCGCGGTACTCGGTGACAGTACCGTCGACAGTCCTGCGGTGTCCCAGGAAACGGGACAGGTCCGCGCTCAGCCCCATCGCCGCCTCCGATCCGTCCGCCCCGCGCCAGGAGAGGTGCGCGGGCATGACACGCTCACCCGTGTCGATGTGGAGGAGCAGTCGGGGAGCGGGCTGCCAGGCGGTGGAGCCGGAGGCGCGGACCTCGGCACGGAAGGCGACGACGGACCGGTTGGCCGCCCGGGCCGCCATGGCGCGCTCCGCCCGGTCCCGGTCGTGCGTGGGAGCCACGGTGACGGCACGCAGGCGCAGCAGTGTGTCCGCGCCCTCGGGGCTGCGTACCTCAAGAACGTTGTCGCCGGCGGCCAACAGTTCCCCCGGCGCAGTGAGGACAGTGTCCTGCGGGTCGCTGTGCCCCCCGTCCGCCGGTATCGCCAGCCGTTCCGCGAGGGTCTTGCCGTTGAGCAGGACGTCCATCGGAGCGCTCGCGCCGAGAACAGTCACCGTGACGACGGCCTCGTCGATCTCCTCCCGCTCGCCCACCGTGAAGTCCACCTTGATGTGACCGCCGGCGCCCAGCGCGAGGTGCGAGGGGGCGATGCCGCAGCGGTGGTGGGTGACCACGGCGTTCGAGAGTTGGGCCGGGCTGGTGGAGAAGTCGGCGAATACGGGTTCCATGCGTGTCCCTACGTCGTCCGGGGCGTACCAGTAGTACCGGTCGCGATGTGTACGCCGCGGCCTCGCGGCCTGTGGCTCGCAAAACGTACCGGGAGCCACTGACAACGCGCCGCGCACACCCACCAGTTGAGTGCGTTGGGGTGCTACCAGGCCATGTGGGCCCGGTACTTGGTGAGTTGGTGAGGGTTCCGACCCGGATGGTCCTCAACTCGGCGAGCGGCGTGTTCTCCACCCCATCGTTCGCTGTGGAGCGCCGCCGCCTCAGCCGCCGGTGACTGGTCGGGGTTCATGAGGATGGCGGTGACCCAGTAGCTCTCGCCTGGCTTTCGGCCTGACATCGTTCCGATGGGGCGTCAGGTTTGGCCTCGTACTGCGGCGACTGGGCTCGCGGCGACGCTACGGACGCCGACCGTGCGGGGCTCCCTGCCGCGATCTGTCACCGGTGAGCGTCTCAGTGGTCCACCTGCCGTCCTCGCTGCCGGCCCAGGTTGACGAGGCCATCGGGGGAGGTAAGGGGCCGTCACTTGTGGCAGGGCAAGAACTTGGTCTGCGCGTACGAGCAGCCTGCCGCAGTGCTGTGTGACGCCGACTCTCCCGCCACCGGCCCGCCCGTGCACGAACCGAAGTACGTGCTCCGGCGTTGTCCTGTGGCGCTCAGGTTCCGAACGGACGTCACTGTGGTTCAAGTGCGTGCTGTGTCGGTTTTCCTAAGCTTCGACGGCAGGCGACAGACGGCAGTGTGCGGATCGGGCGTGCCCGGGCCCGCCGGATCAAGGTGATCGTTTGCCACCGGGTCACTGGAGCCCGCTCGCTGCTGACCGGCCGGTTCCACACCGTCTGCGCACCGAGCCCGGACGCGGCTGGGCAACCGACAGGACTGACGCGAAGACAACCACCTTAACTTTTGGGCCCCTTCAGTACATAAGTGTAATCAGCCCCTTGATCTTCGAGGCGCTGATTCTCTGAAATGCGGTGGTCGGAAAAGGCTGCCCTGGAAAGCGGAGACATGATGAGCAAGAGTCCTTATGACTATGTCGTGGTGGGAGCGGGCACAGCGGGATGCGTGATTGCCTCCCGGCTTTCGGAACGCCCCGGCGTGCGGGTGCTGCTGTTGGAGGCCGGAGCACGGGACGCAACTGAGACGATGGCATCTCCTTGGGGCTTCCTGGGGTTCGACCCGTCATCCCTCTGGCTGGGCGCCTCGACCGTGCAGTCCGGTACAGGCAGGGCCGCTGACGTACTGCGCGGCAAAGCCCTCGGCGGATCGTCGAGCATCAACGGCCTCTATCACCTGCGGGGGCACCGCTCCGGTTACGACGAATGGCCCGGCCTCGGTGCTCCAGACTGGGGTTTCGACGATCTGCTGCCCTATTTCCGCCGCAGCGAGAGCACTCGCAGCCGTAATGCCTCCGTGCGGGGCACGGACGGGCCGGTCGTGGTCGCCCCGGTCCCCGAACCCCATCCCCTGGCCACGGCGGGCGTCGACGCCGCGGTGGAGGCCGGGTTCGCACGCGCCGATGACATCGGCAGCGGGCTGGAGACCGGATTCGGGTGGAGTGACATGAATCTGCCCGGCGGCGCCCGCCAGAGCGCGGCCGACGCCTACATCCGTCCGTTCCTCGACCGGCCGAACCTGGACGTCGTCACGGACGCGACCGTGCAGCGGCTGCGCACCACCGCGGGCCGCTGCACCGGCGTCGAGTACACCATCGGTGGCGAGCACCTGTCCGTCGACAGCGCTGAGGTGGTACTGACCGCGGGAGCCATCGGTTCCGCACACCTCCTGATGCTGTCAGGGATCGGCCCGGCACAACACCTTGAGGAACACGGCATCGACGTCGTCGCCGACCTGCCGGGAGTGGGCTCCCATCTGCAGGACCATCCGATGGCGGGCGTGGTGTACGAGGCCATCCAGCCCGTACCGTTCGTTCCTGCCAACCCGCCGGCCGAGATGATGGGCCTGCTGTACAGCGACCCCGCCGCGGCCCGGCCGGACCTTCAGGTCTACATCGTCGCCGCACCGCTACCGTCGGCATGGGGCCAGCCGCCGGCCAACGGCTACTCCATCGTTTTCTCCGCGATGGCTCCGCACAGCAGCGGCACCGTGCGCCTGACGGACGCCAATCCCGGCAGCGCTCCCGTCGTCGACCCCGGCTACCTGAGCGACGACCGTGACCTGGAGATCATGCGCAAGGGCCTGGCCCTGGCACGCCGCATCGGGGAGGCCGACGCGTTCGCCGACTGGCGCAAGCAGGAAGCGGTGCCCGGCTCCGGGACGAGCGGCGAATCCGTGGACGAGTTCATCCGCAAGGCCACCGGCCCCTACTTCCACTACACCGGCACCTGCCGCATGGGAACCGACGCCGATGCAGTCGTCGACCCTGCGAACCTGCGCGTGCACGGAATAGCCGGACTGCGGATCGCCGATGCCTCGGTGATGCCGTCCATCCCCTCGGCCAACACCAACGCGACCGTCTACGCCATCGCCGAACGGGCCGCCGAACTGATCGACTGAGTCTTCTTCAGCGCCCACGGCGCTTCCACAACACGTTCATCCCCGACGCCTGGACCGCCGGCAACTGGTCGGAGTCTTCAACCAGTTGCCGGCATCCTCCTTGCAACTCAAGGCGGCCGGCGAGCTCGACGGGTCCAGGGCCTGTGCGGACGGCTGCCACATACGGGTGAAAGAGAGGGGGAGCTGACGCGGGTCCGCCGTCGGTCGGCCGGCGGAAGTCGGGCAGGAAACACCGCCTGATGGTGAGCCACGAGGCGGAGGATCACCTCTCAGCTCACTGGGAACCGCCGAGATCCTAAAACGACCGAGGGCCCCACGGGCACCGCCGCTGAGGTCACCCGGATCCGCGCCCGCATCGACAACATCCCGCGGCGGTCACACGCTCAGGCCGCCCACAGCGCCGCCCTGCCTTGCCCGGGACACGAGTAGCGGCATCCGCTGAACTGCGGTCGTACCTTCTTGAGGCAGTTTGAATCCATCTCCTGAGGTATTCGCTCGGGCTGATGAACGTTGTCCTGGAGCCCTTCAGTCCACTGCTGTCCGGCGAAGAAGCGGCCGGGTTGTTGGTACACCGGTCGATCTCGGATGGCACAACGATCTACCTGGACGGCGAGAGGATGATGCCGGTCGAGCCGTTGTGCTCGTGGGGCCGGAACATGTCCTACGCCGACCTGGCCCGCTCCACGCTGAAGGACTACGGGCGGATCACGGCTCGGTTCGCCGGGCACCAGGAGGGCCGTGGCCGCGACGTCCTCTCGGCCACCGAGTCGGACTTGGTGGCGTTCAAGAAAGTCCGGACCCAGTTACAGGAACGGCCTATTGGTACGTCAACCTGGGGCAAGGAGTCCGGTCTGATGGACCAGTTCTTCGGATTCGCCGTCGACGAGGGGTATCTGTCACGGCGGCCGGTGCGAGTGGCGGCCGAGGCCGCAATCCGCTCGCCCCGGGTCCGGCGGGGCATGGACGTCCCGTACCTCACGCTTGATCAATACCGCTGCTTCCGCGATGTCGGCCTGGGTGGGCAGCGGCCGAACTCTCGGGTCGCCCCGACCTTTCGGGGCTGGGCCCCGCACCGCAACCACGCTGGGTCCGATCTGGCCCTGGGCTCGGGGGCGCGCTGGCATGAGTGGGCGACGGTGCAGCTGCCGGAGGTCGGCATCGGGGTCAATCCGCTCGGTCAGGCGGCGGAGTTCACGGTTCAAGCCTGCGCGACATACGGCAAGACCCGCACCGTCTGCGTTCCTGAGGACGCGGTCGGATCGGGCGATACCGAAGCCGCCAATTGTTGATCCTGGGTTCCGCGTTGGGCGGAGCCGTCACCCGTTCAACTCGGTGTTGGTGGTTTGATGTTGGGCTGTCGTCCGGGCCGGGTGGGGATATTGGCCCCGATCGGGCGGACCGCGTACCCGTAGTTCAAGCGGCTGGCCATCGCCATCGGTTACCGCATGTCGCTGGGATACACCACCAGCGACATCACAGTCACCCCTGGACCGATACCTCAGCAGTCGCTGAGCTTCACGCGGCGTTGTCCAGACCGACCAACACCTTCGCGATACGCCAAGCGCCTTCGGCATGCCGCAGAGTGAACGTGTAGAAGCCGGTCGCGATCACGGTCGCGCTCCCGCCCGCGTTCGACGTGAGCATCAGGTAGGCCCACACCACTGCCGTGTCGGTGTCCGCCCGGTGGAAGACCATGTTGATCAGGTTGTGCCTTCGCTGCTCTGTCTGCGCGTCCGTCGCCTCTCGCACCAGTTCGAGAATCGCCGCGTGTCCGACAAAGGGGCCCTGCTCGACCTCACCGGCGATGCTGGCCGTCCAGGTGGCGTCTTCGGTCAGGACGCCCGCCAACGTCACCAGATCTCCGTGATCCAGGGCGAAGGCGTAGCGTGCCAGCGTCTGCTGGACGGCGAGCCGCTCTGCAGGGTCGAGCTTCACCTCTCCCGCCGGCGTTGTGTTGAGGTGGCTGCTTCCCCAGCCGAAAGCCGCAGTTGTCGTCATATCAAGCCTCGCTCATGCTCGGTTGTCGGGTGGAAGATCGGGCGCGCAGCGCGCACAGCGACAGCGGCCACCCGGCGCGCGCCGGGAGGGCGGAGGGCGTGACATGAGCGGCGTACCGCCTTGCGACCGACCGCTCCACCGTCAGGACGCCGGACCGCTGCCGCTGGCCAGTGATGTCGCCCTTCTGCCGGCCTCAGGAATGCGACCGTCTCGGCGATCTCCTGCGGCGGACCGAGCCGACCAGTGCGGTCGGCTCGGTCCGCCGTTGCGAGCATCGTGGCCGCGCGGTCGCCAGGACGCGCCCAAGTTCTCCGCGTCGGCGTCTCGATGGCCGCCGGTGCCCTACGGACGGGCGCCGGACGCGTCGGTGAAACGGCTCGTTCCTAAGCGACCGAGAGCACGATCTTGCCCTGGATGTGCCCTCGGGCGGCGCGTTCGTGCGCGGCCCGGGCATCCGCGAGCGCAAACGTGCTGTCGATCGCGACGTGGATTGTGCCCGCGTTGAGCAGGCGCCCCAGTTCAGCGAGTTGCGCGCCGTTCGAGCGGACCTGGGCGCTCGAGACCGTGACGCCGAGCTTCGCGGTCTCTTCTTCATCAAAGTCCCCGGGGAGTACGGGGAACTGGGCGCCGCCGCGCTTGAGCGTGCGCAGGAAGCGTTTGCTGTCGGGGCCGCCGACCGTGTCGAGAACGAGGTCGACGTCGTGCACCACTTCCTCGGGACGACTCTTGGTGTAGTCGATGAACTGGTCGGCGCCGAGTTCGCTCAGGAACGATTCATGCGCGCCCGACGCCACCGCGATGACACGTGCGCCCTTCCATTTCGCCAGCTGTAGTGCGAAGTGGCCCACGCCGCCCGCGGCGCCGTTGACGAGCACCGTCGTGCCGGCGTCGAGTGCCGTCGGGTGATGCCGTGCCTCCTGGAAGGGCGAGGGGTGATCGTGTCCGACGTCGATCAGGAACTGCCACGCGGTGAGCCCGGCCATGGGCGCCCCGGCTGCGTGTACGTGGTCGATGCCGGCCGGCTTGCGTGCGAGGTCCGGCGCGGGCGCGGCCACGTACTCGGCGTATGCGCTGCCGTGGAAGCTGGGAAAACGCAGAAGACCGAAGACTTCATCACCGACGGCGAGGCCGTCCACGTCCGCGGCGACGGCCTCGACGACACCCGACATGTCCGTCCCCGGAATCACCGGCAGGCTGACCGTCGATTCCGTCTCCCCAGGCATCCTGGTCAACCCGCCGCGCAGGTACCAGTCCGGAGGATTGACGCCGACCGCGTGAACGCGGACGAGCACTTCGCCCGGCCCCGGCTTGGGAATCGGCACCTCGTCGTAACGCAGAACTTCAGGGCCACCGTGCTCATGGAGCCGGACCGCCCTCATCGTGTGTGTCGGCATCGTTTTCTCCTGCCCGCGCTGCGGGATACGCTTATCCGGATCAGCGATCCATATATGTGGACCACTGATCCGAATATATGGACCACTGATCCGGATAGTCAAGAGGGACACATGCGGGCCGACGCCAGGAAGAACCGCGACCACCTGCTCGCAGTAGCGGGCACCGCCATCACCGAGCAAGGCGTCGACGTGTCACTGCGCGACATCGCGCGCAGGGCCGACGTCGGGCTCGCGACGCTGCTGCGTCACTTCCCGACGCGAGAGGCGCTGCTCGATGCGCTGCTCCGCACGAGCTTCGACGAACTGGCGGCACAGGCAGCCGAGCTCGAAACGTCGAGCTCACCCCAAGACGCTCTCGTTTCGTGGCTACGCGACTGCGTCGCGTGGACAACCGAGTATCGGGGCGTGACCGTGCTGATGGCAGCCGCCATCGAGGACACCGAATCCGCACTCCACGCTTCGTGCGTCACCCTGCGCGCGGCCGGTGCGCGGCTCCTCACCCGTGCCCAGGCCGCAGGCGTGGCGCGGAGCGACATCGATGGCGCCGATTTGTTTGCGCTGGTGGCCATGCTCGCTTGGCTCGGCGACCAACACTCGCTCGCGCCACGCGCCGGCCACCTCTTCGAGGTTGTCGCGAGCGCGATTCTGACGAGCGCAGGGAGCAGCGACGCCGAGGAGGAACGCCGTCCTCGGGCCCGCAGCTGAAATCGTCGCGCACGCGGACCAGCGAACTCGGCAGGAGCGGTTCGATGCCGAGTTCGCTGGTCCGGTCAGGGCACCGGCATCGAGCCGTGCGCGATGGCTGACCACTGCACCAGATCCGCCACAGCACCCGGACACATGACGCCGAGGGCGGCACCTCCCCCGTTGCTCCCGGCCCGCTCCCGCCACGCCTCCGTCCGCTTCTTGGAGCGGTACGCACGCCCCAGCGTCGACGCGGTTGCCCGGCGCGTCGCTGAACGCGACCTCGCTGCCCGACGGATGCGCTGACACCTCAAGATCAACAATTGGCGGCTTCCGGGCTCACCTCGGCGACACCCCAAAAGGGTGAACCACACCACCACCTCAGGGTCAGTCAGCAGTCCACGTCTCGTGAGACATGCGAACCGCGAAGAACACCCCTTTGGTCACGCGCTTTCGGCCGGCCCGTGGCCCGGCGGGTGCCTGTTCGGCGAGAGCGAGGCTGCTTCGATCGAGCGGGCGTACTCGGTGGGAGCCTGACCGTAGTGCTTCTTGAAGGCACGGGTGAAGTGGCTGCCGTCCGCGAACTGCCAGTGTGCTGCGAGTTCCGAGATACTCAGGCGACCTGACGGCGCGGTGAGGGCGAGCCGGGCCTCTTGCAGTCGCCGGTGGCGGATGTAGGTGGCCACCTGCTCTCCCACAGCGGCGAATGCCCGGTGCAACGTACGGACGGAGACGTTGAGTTCGCGCGCAAGCATTGCCGGAGAAAGCTCGGGATCAGCGAGCCGGCGGTCCGCGAGGTCCTTGGCTGCCCGGGTGAGCGCGGGAGCCAGCCGAGGTTCTACGTCGTCGAACCGGCCCTTCATCACCGCCTTGGCCAGCTCGATCAGGGTGCTGTGGGCGGCTTCCACACCGGCCGGGCCGAGGTCGGCCACGGTTATGTGGATCATGTCCGTGAGGGCCGTCAGCAGGCGTATCTCGGCAGAGACCGCCGACCCGGTGATGACCCGGTTCCCGAGCAGGGGTTTGAGCTCGCCGGGGGGCAGGACGAAGAACTTCGCCGTGAGGTGAGCCGACGTCTCGAAGGCCGTCAGGCGCCCGAGGTGCCGAATGAGGAACTGCCCGGCCGATACGGTCTGGTCGCCGTAATCGGGCGGGCCGCCCAGAGTCCATGCGCCGCGCTGCACCACGTACATGGCCACCAGATCCTGATCGCCGCCCGGGACCTCCGCGGTCCGGGTTGCCGTCGCGGCGTGAAGATCGGCGATCGCTGCGCCCTGCACCTTGGCCACCTGACCCTTGACCCGGAAGTCACCGATCGTGTCCGGGCTGAAGGCCGGCAGCTGGAAGACATCGTCGCCGATCTGTGTCTCCCACCCGCGCCGGAAGGTGTCCAGTCCCCGCGGTGCGGCACCCGGGTCGGTCGAATCCACTGAGAACACCCCACGCGCGCCGTCGACCTTCGCACCAGTGCTGATCACCACTCTCCGATCCTCAGATTCATTGCTCCAGCGCCGTCCTGTGATGCTCGTGTTCCGATGTTGCCGTGGTTCAAGTGGGCGCTGTGCCAATCTTCCTACAGACGGGCCGCGCGGTAACGGTCGAGGGTCGGTCCGCGACGGTTTTCAAGGAACTGCGGACCTGTCAGTTGACAGATGTGCTGGTGACATGACTTCCTCGCCCGACCAAGTGGCCGGGCCTAGAGGCAATGCCGTTGCTTTACGCGGTTGCGGGTTGGGGCCGTTGGATGCGGACTGCTCGGATGCCGGTGTGGGTGGGTTGGGGCCAGGTGTGGTGTTGGGCCCGTTTGAGCCGGTAGTTGGACATCTTGCGTTTGACGACGCGGGGCTGGCTGCGCAGGTGTCTGTGGGGCAGGAGGCGTTCGAGCAGGTCGTGTTGGAGCGGGACGAGGGTTCTGACCAGGAGGTCAGGGGGAAAAACTGCCCGGCGTGAGGGTCACGCTGGGCCGGGCGGAGCGCAGGGTTTCGGTGAAGGAGATCCGGTCGGGATCCAGGCCGCGGGGGGCGGCGGTTCTCACCATCAGCTCACGCAGCGCGTGGTGGACGAGCAGGTGGGCCCAGATCTGCTGCAGGATGCCGTCGGGGGGCTTGCTGCTCAGCATGGTGCGAGCTCCGCGTTGATGGGTCTTTAGCTCGGCGAAGACAGCTTCTGCTTCCCAGCGCTCCTGGTAGAGCGCGGTCGGCGGGCGGGATGACGGCGCGCGTCGGTCAGGGTGGTCACCAGCCGGTAGTCCCCGGCCGCGGAGCCGGTGCCGGTCAGCTGGTAGGCCACCACCCGCACCGTGACGGGATCGGTGTGGGCGCGGTCACCGGTGGCGTGGATGCGCGCGAGCCAGGATCCGTCGCGCAGCATCCGGTCGACGGGCAGGATCCGGTTGGCGGGCACCCGCCACAGCAGGTCGGCACCGCTGTCGGCGAAGGCCCGCCACAGCGGCACACCGAGGAACTCCCGGTCGGCCAGGACGAGTTGGCCCGGCCCGCAGGAGTGCGGCAGGCGGCTGACCAGGGTGACTTCCCCGGTGTGGCAGCCGGCCGGCTCCGCGTCCGGCACGAGATGGGTGCCCACCTCGATCAGACAGGCCATCCGCACCTGGGGAAAGCACGTCTTGTTGCTGCCGCGGCTGTTTCCGGGACGGCCGAAGGCCGCCTCGTTGGCCGCGCTGTCGGCCACGTCCCAGCAGGTTCCGTCCACCGCCAGCAGCCGCAGCCCGCGCCAGAACGCCCCGGGAGTGGCGTGGGTGCCCATCGGCTTCGCGGTCGTGGCAAACAGCACCCGCAGCGGCTCCGGTCCCAGCCGCTGACGGGCCCGAAACAGCGACGACTTCGCCGGGATGTGCCACTCGCCCAGCAGATCCACGAACGCATCGAACGCGGCGACAGCCTGCGCGCCATCGCCCGTGAACTCCACCTCAGCCGCGGCACCATCCTGCGCTTCGCCCGGGCCGCCGATGTCCAACAGCTTCTTGCCGCAGCAACCGACCGCCCGAGCAATTGTCGGAGGCGGCGGGTCAGTGGTGCCGAGGCCCGTCGGGCCTACCTCTTACTCCCAGCCGACGACCTTGAATTGCTTGTTCACGAAGACGTGGTGCGGCCAGTTGATGCTGATGTTGTGCACCTCGTACTCGCCGTCGTCGAGCTTGACGACGCGGTCGGCGATACCGCCGGGCACGACGGCCTGCGCGGCCTGGGTGGCCTTGTCTGCGGTCGAGCCGCTAACGACGGTGCCTTCGCCCTCGGTGTAGTCAGGAATCGTGCCCACCGACTTCGTCGGGGACGGCGTTCCCTGCTGGAACGCGATCACGCCGGCCTCCTCGGCGGCGGCTGCTCCACCGTCCCCGTGCGGCTGGACGAAGACCTTGGACGCCGTGATGTCGGCGCTGTCGACCAGTCCCAGGACGAGGACGCTGGTGCCGTCCTTCACCTCCTTGGCCGATGTGCGGTGGTTGTTCTTCGTGAATGTGGTGGACGCGGTGTCGCTCACCGTGACCGTCACGCCGGTGGCTGTCTTAAAAGTGAAGCCTGAGGACGACTTGGACTGGACGATGCCCGTCGCGCCGCCGTCGGCCGGGTCGCTCCGCTGGCCGCCGTCCGTGGGAAGGGCCGACGGGGTCACGGACGAATCCGCTGACGGGGTGGAGGCCATGGAGGTACCCACCGTGGCGAAGCCGGCCAAGGCGCAGGTAAGTGCCGCACCGGTGATCAGGAGGGTCTTCTTGTTCCTCAGCTGCAGTCCGCCCTTTCGATGTGTGTGGTTGGCGGTGGTGCTCGCATCGCCGTCGCCGGACGGGCCTGCCGGGTCAAATGCATTCATGAGGTGGCTCCTCGGTCGGTTTGATACCAGTGGAATCATTCCTGCCGAGAATGTGAGAGGAATTGAAATTACTTAAGAGTTCCCTATTTTTAGGAATTTCCCGATGCGGAGTAACTCAAATGGCCGATCAGCGGTGAATGGACCGCTTTGATCGGCTGTTTGCGCCCCGATTGGAGAATTGCTCGGGCGCTGAGCGGATATGGCTATATGGGAAAAGGACGTTTCGATCGAGACATCCTCGCGGGTGGGGGAGGGGCTACAGAAGGCTGCCCCGAGGGTTGGATACCTGACCGCCCAGAGTGACATTTGTCCTGAGCCATGCGGTCAGTGCCTCGGTGAGCGCGGTCCCTGAAACGGGACTGTCGCCGGCGGCCTTGCGAGCCTCGGTGATCTGCTCGACGGTCAGTCGGTGGTAGTCACGAACCACGGCGGCCGCGTGTCGGGGGTTCCGGGAGGCGACGGCGGCGACGATCCGCATGCGCTCGGTGTGCAGCGAGCCCACGACCTGTACAAAGTCGCGGTTGTCGCTGCCGGCAAGCTTCACTGCGAGCTCGATCTGCATCTCGGTGATGAACCGGCACAGTGCGGCAAGCAGGGGGTTGTGCGAGATCGCGGAGAGTGTGTCGAAGAACTCGCGCAGGGCTGTGGCGGTCTGCGCCACGCCCTCGCTGGCAGGGATCGCCTGTGACGACTCCCGTAGTCGGGTGACCTCCTCGTCGCTCGCTTGAGTGGCGGCGAGTTCGGCTGCGTAAGCGTTGAGGGCGCCGAGTAGGCCGAAGACTTCCCTTCCGCTGACCTTCTCGACCTGGACCAGCGAGGCGATGGACACTGCGAGCAGGGTGTCGCCCTGGGCGGTAACTACCGCCCGGCTGCCGTTGCGTGTGTTGACCAAACCCGTCGCGGTCAGGACCCGGATCGCCTCACGGACGGTGGGACCGCTGACGTCGTAGTAGGCGGCGAGTTCGCGCTCGGACGGCAGTCGTGAGCCGTCGGGCAGGGTGCCGTCGAGAATCTGTCTGCGCAGGTCCTCGACGATCTGGTCTGCGACTCGCCCGCGGAAGATCCGTGAGGGCGTCTCGGGCATGGACATATCGCTCTCCGACGTGTTCGGGCGCCTAGTTCGTCTACCTACTAAGTAGGTAGACGAACTATAGCAGCCTGCGGCGCTTCCCTTCAGTCCTGGAGCTGCATCAACAGCCAGCCCACCGAAGCACATTTGGGTAGGTTGTCGAGGTTCGTGACCGGCTCGGCTGTGACCGGCGGGCTGTGAGTCGGCTGCGGATGGCAGGTCGTTGATGAGGTCGACGGCTTCGCCGGCCCGGATGGGCAGAGGGGGTATGTCGCCTTGTGACAGGGCGGTCTGGTAGGCCTGTCGGGCGTGGGGGTCGGTGGTGAGTCCGGTTTTTCGGTTACGCCGGTGTCCGGAGCCACTGACGATGACGGCTCCGGACACCACCCGCCCACTGGCTGTAGGCCACCGTGCGCCGACGCGAGCCCACTCCCGGTGAGCAGACCGCAAACCGGCCCGATCTGCGACGAGGGGCGCTCGGAAGAGGGGATGCCAGTCGCCGGGTGCCCGGTTGCTCGTGATGATCAAGGACCGGCCCTGCCGCTCGGAGACGAGTTCGTAGAGGTCATCAGCCGGGGACGCGGCCAGCTGGCGCATGCCGAAGTCGCCGAGGATGAGCAGGTCGGAGCGGATGAGTTCGTGGATTCGCTTGTCCCAGGTGCGGTCCGCGTGGCCGTCGGCGAGCTCGGCCAGGATGCGGCTGGTCTTGGCGAATCGGCTCTCACCTCCGGCGTACTGCCATTACCGCCCCGCCGTCAACAAACCACCGCTAGCTGGGGCGCGAGGCGGAAGCAGGCGGTGTGGTATTGGATGGCCACCTCGCCCTTGCCAGTTCGGCACGGGCAGCCTGCCGGGACGCCGCAGGTGGACATGGGGCAGTCGTGCGCCTCAATGCGCGGGAAGTCGTCGGTCACACGATCGCTGTTTCATGTGTCTGTTTCGAAGGCCAGTCCTTTTGCACCGACCCATGGATCAGGGAACGTGCAGCATGATCGCCGTGCAGAGGGGCGTTTCACGAGCGGCCACCTATGAAACACGCATGCCTGGCCCGTCGGTGGGGCCGAGGACGCACTCCGTACACGTCTCAGCCCATACGCATCCGAACGCGCTGACGCGACGCCGTCCGCCTCGCCCCCGCGGCCCTGCGCTGGTCTCGCCGGAGCCGGCCTGAGTGGCATCTGTCCCGGGGTGGATCATCAGATCCAGGTGGGCACGTGCCCTTTGGTGTAGCGGGCGCCGAAGCCGCCCTGAGGCAGGATCTCGTCGATGGCTTTGAGGTCGGCATTGGTGAGGGTGAGGTCGGCGGCGCCGGCGTTTTCCTCGATGCGCTTGGGGCTGCGGGTGCCGGGGATGGGCACGATGTGCTCGCCCCGGGTCAGGAGCCAGGCCAGGGCCAGCTGGGAGACGGTGGCACCCTTGGCCGCCGCGAGGGCGGCGAGTTGGTCGACGGCTTCGAGGTTCTTCGCGAAGTTGCCCGGCTGCCAGCGCGGGTCGACGTTGCGCATGTCGGTGGCTTCGTACTGGCCGGCGGGCTTGGCGGTGCCGGTGATGAACCCGCGGCCGAGGGGGGAGTAGGCGACGAAGCCGATACCGAGTTCGTCCAGGACGGGGAAGAGCTGCTCGACGTCCCGTTCGAACAAAGAGTACTCGGTCTGCAGGACGGAGACCGGCTGCACGGCGTGCGCCTTGCGGATCGTCTCGGGTCCGGCCTCGCTGAGACCGAAGTACTTCACCTTGCCCGCGTCGATCAGCTCCTTGACGGTGCCCGCGACCTCCTCGATGGGCACCTCGGGGTCGACGCGGTGCTGGTAGAAGACGTCGATGTTATCCACGCCGAGATAGCGCAGGCTGTTGTCGGCGACCTTGCGGATGTTGTCGGGCCGGCTGTTGAGAGCGCCGCCGATCTGCTCGGGAGGCACCGACATGTCGACACCGAACTTGGTGGCCAGGACCACGTCGTCGCGGAAGTCCCTGACCGCCTTGCCGACCAGGATCTCGTTGGATCCGGTGCCCCATCCGTACATCTCGGCGGTGTCGAAGAAGGTGACGCCCAGGTCGTGCGCGCGGCGGAGGGCGGCGACGCCGGCCCCCTCGTCGGTGGATCCGTAGGCCATCGTCAGGCCCATCGCGCCGTAGCCGATCGCCGAGACCTCAAGGCCCTGGCTTCCCAGTGTCCGGTGCTGCATGACGCACTCCTTTGAATAGAACTAAAAGGTGGTTTATGAATGAAAGGCGCTTTGTGGGTGATACGCCTCGCGCGGCCTCTCGCCAAGCCGAACGATTCGGCCGGGTACGCTCGCCGCCGCGACTCCTTCGACCGGGGTGGACCCCACTCGCGGCCTCCTGCTCCGGAGTTGCTGTTCGCTCGTGCAGGGCGGGGCGTCCGCGGACCGTTGTGTCAGTGCGTTGCGGCGGTCAGTCCGGCGCGGTGGATTCGGGTGTGCTCGGCGACGCGTCGGCCGAGGTGGCGGGCGGTGTTCAGGTCTGCGTCGTGGACCGCGGGGGTGTCGTTGAAGCTCTGTGCGCCGGCACCGAGGTAGAAGCCGAGGCGGTTGTCGTCCTGGGGGCTGGATGTGGTGGTGTTCCAGCCGGGCAGGAGGTTCAGGCTCACCCAGAGCATTCCGTGCTGGGCCGCCAGGAGCGAGAGGTACTGCAGGGTGTGCAGCTTGTCGCCGCTCATGGAGCCGGAGTTGGTGAATCCCGCCGCGAACTTGTCGCTCCAGGCGCGGGTCATCCACCGCTTGCTGCTGGCCTCGGCGAAAGCGTGGAACGCCCCCGACGCGGTGCCCATGTAGGTGGGAGTGCCGAAGATGATGGCGTCCGCGGCGTCCATCAGTTCCCAGTCGGTGTCGGTGAGGGAGGCGACGTCCACGCGGTGGACCTGCGTACCGGGGACGGAGTGTGCGCCGTCCGCGACGGCCGTGGCGATCTGCGCGGTGTGGCCGTAGCCGGAATGCGACGCGATGACGATCGAGATGTCGGACATGGGTTCCTCTCCTGCCGCGGTGGCGGCGTGTTCGGCGGTGGTGCCGGCGGGCGACGAGCGGCCCCCTGCGGCGCCCGCCCGCACTGCTCCACGAGTGGCGGACCGACGGCCCCGGCCGGAGTGCGGCGCATGCCCAGGTCTCGCGGGCCGGCGCCGACCACCGTCAGCGTGGATCGTCGTTCCGCTTCAAACGGTAGCGCCGATAAGGCGGCGATACGAAAAATGAGATATCGTTGTTCCATGAACGAGGGACGACGCGCCGCGCGGCGCCAGGTACTCCAGGTGGCCGCCAAGCTTTTGGAGGAGGGCGGCAGCGAAGCGGTCTCCACGCGCGCTGTCGCCGCAGCCGCGGGCATCACGGCCCCCGCGCTCTACCGGATGTTCGACGACAAGGACGGACTCCTGGCCGAGCTGGCCGCCTACGGGTTCGAGCTGTACCTGGCCGAGAAACGGGAGGCACTGGCGCTGACCCCCGACAACCCGGTGGCAGACCTCTACCGCGGCTGGGACCTGCACGTCGACTTCGGAGTGCAGCACCCCGCGTTCTACATGCTCATGTACGGCACCGTGCAGCCCGGGCGGCGGCCCCCGGCCGCGGACGAGGCGCACGCCCTGCTGGTGACACTGCTGGGCCGGGCGGCCGACGCCGGGCGCCTTCGGGTTCCGGTGGAGCAGGCGACCCGCGTCATCCACGCGGCGACAACGGGTGTCACGCTGGCGCTGATCGGCGAAGAGCCCACGGAGCGGGACCTGACCACTTCGGCACGGCTGCGGGACACCGTTATCGCCTCGGTCACCACGGACTCGCCCGCCTCATCCGGGTCGGACCTGGCCTCGCGCGCACTAGCCCTCGATGCCGCACTTCAAACCGCGCTCACCAGCGGGCCCCCGGCTGCGGGCGCCGGGGCACCTCTGCGAGACACGGAGACGGCTCTGCTGCGCGAATGGCTGCAGCAACTGGCAGGCTGAACCCACCGCCTGCTCCGCAGGTGTGGGCGCAGTCGGTTGCACAGGCCCCACGGAGGGCGTTCCGTCGCAGGGGCAGGCTACAAAGCGCCGCCGATCCCGCCGCGGCAAAGACCCGGCCCACCTCCCCGAGCTTCACCCCCAGAAAGACGCCCATTACCACGCGAGGTGACCCAAGGTAACGAAGCACCACGCAGTCCTGGCCGGCGGATCATGACCCAGGTCGTGATGTCTGGCTCTGACACGCGTACCTGGCCGTGTTGTCTGAATTGCCTCCGTACACCTCGTACGAGGACGATCCTCCGCCTTGCGATCGCAGACACCGGGTACCGTCCAGCCTGGCCGAACGGCGGCACCTCGTCGAAAACGCTCTAGTGGCGGGGCGATGTGCCGGCTCGAACCAGGGCTCGTGCCAGGACAGTGCTCTCGGGGAGGCTGTCGAGCAAGAGGGGTTGCGTGGCGACAGCCCCCTCGTGCAGCACGAGGAGTTGGGTGGCGAGGGCGGCCGGGTGCGAGCAGCCCGCTGTGACGGCGAGTTCCTCGAACAGGTTCAGCAGCCAGAGCTTCTGGTTCGCGGCGATGCGGTGTGCGGGATGCGCGGGGTCCGGGAGTTCGGCGAGTGCGTTGATGAAGGCGCATCCGCGAGTGTTGGTCTCGCTCCAGGTCCGCAGTGCCTCGAAGGGTGCGGTGACAGCCTCGGCGGGAGTGTCGCTGGCCTCGACGGCGGCACGGACGAGTGACCGCCAGCGCTGATCGCGGCCCGTGAGATAAGCCGCCACGAGGTGGTCTTTCGAACGGAACTGGTTGTACAGGGTCCGCTTGGTCACCCCTGAGTGCTCGGCGATCAGATCCACGCCGACTGCTGTGATTCCGCGGTGGTAGAACAACTCCTCCGCGGCCGCCACGATGCGGCGGCCGGCCGCCGTCATGGGCCGCGCTTCCTGCACCGCGGGTCCCTTCACTGATCGGTGTACGGTGAGAGATGTTCACAGATCAGTATACCTGCGAGGAGGTTCAAGCAATGAGCGCGTCCCAGTTCATGCGAGCGGTGCGCATCACAAGGCACGGAGGGCCGGAGGTTCTTGAGCTGACGCAGGTCACCGTCCCTGCCCCGCGGGCGGGGGAGGTACTGGTCCAGGTCAGCGCGGTAGCCCTGAACAACACCGACCTGTGGACCCGGGAGGGCGCCTACGGCCGCCCGGGAGACCCGAAGGCGCTGTCGGGCTGGCGCGGCCCGATCGACTTCCCGCGTATCCAGGGCGCCGACGTGGCCGGCCGTATCGTGGCCGTCGGGACCGGAGTGGAGGGGAGCCTCGTCGGACGCCGAGTGGTCGTCGACCCCGCGATCTACGACAGCGACGGGCCGGACGCCCACGCGGTGGGCCTGATGGGGAGCGAACGCGACGGCGGATACGCCGAGTACGTGACAGCACCGGTGGAGCGTGTACACGACGTGACGGAATCGCCGCTCACGGACGACCAGCTCGCGACGTTGCCGACCGCCTACGGCACGGCGCTGGGCATGATCGAGCGAGGCCGGCTGCAGAAGGGGGAAACCGCCCTGGTCACGGGAGCGTCCGGCGGCGTCGGCCTCGCGCTGGTGCAGATCGCCCGTGCGCGCGGCGCGAGGGTGCTCGCCATCAGCAGCGGAACCAAGATCGACGCGGTGCGCGAAGCGGGTGCGCACGAAGTCGTCGACCGTGCGGGAGACGTCGCTGAGCAGATCCGCACCGCTGCCCCGGAGGGCGTCGACGTCGCCCTCGATGTCGTAGCCGGCGAGCTGGTCAGCGAGGGGCTGCCGCTGCTACGCGAAGGGGGCCGGTGGGTCATCGCCGGCGCACTCGGTGGCTACGACGTGACCTTCGACGTGCGCCGTCTCTATCTGCACAACGCCCAGGTCATCGGGTCCTCGATGCACACGCCCACACACTTCGACCTCCTCATGGACCTGGCCCGTCGGGCCGAGGTCCAGCCCGTCATCGCGGCGACCTTCCCACTGGACCAGGCCGCCCGGGCGCAGGAAGAACTCTCCCGCAGGGGGCACGTGGGAAAGATCGTCATGCACCCCTGAGGTCCATCCGACGGATCACGGGCAGAGTCATGAGCGGACCGCCCCATACTTGGCCGACAAAGCCCTGCTGGACGTCCCTTCGGCCCGAGCGTCGTGGCGTGTCGCCGCGTACAACTCGACCTTCGAAACGGGCACTTGAGCCACTCAGCGCTCGCTGATGCACCTCGATAATCCCACCGCAAGGCCCCGATCTTCCGGCTCCGGCGCACCGCCGGGCCCGCCGCGCTGGCTTTCGGGGAGGCGTGGGAAGTCTTCGCCGCATCGGGGCCGGGCGGCGATCCGCTGCGTGACGTCGCGCACCGGCTACGACGGGTCGTGGCACAGACCGAGCAGCTCGGGGAAATGCTCGACAGCGCCCGGGATGCCTGGAGCGCGGAGGTCGGTGTCAGTCAGAACGACGACATGCGGCGCATCAGCGCCGTCGCGGCTCTGGCCGCGGTGCCGACGGTGGTGGTCGGGAACTACGGCATGAATTTCGACAACATGCCGGAACTGCACTGGCGTTGGGGCTGCCCGATGACCATCGTCGCCACCGCGGCGATCGGTGGAATCCTCTATGCGCTGTTCAGGCGCCTAATGGCTGTGCCCGGCTTCCGCCCGGCGAGGGCCGCGCTGTGCGGCCTGCTCACCACCGGTACCAGCGGCCCCTCGTTCCTCCGGTTCCGGCGCCGCGGAATACGAAACCCAGGAGCCACAGGACCGCGACGATTATGGCGATCCACCACAGGATGTGAACAGCGAATCCCGCACCGCCCAATATGAGGGCGAGGAGAAGAACAAGGATCAATGCGGCCATTTCGATTCTCCCTTCCGGACAGTCGTGTGCCCGCCGGGAGGTATCTCATGCGGGACTCCGGCGCGGAGCCGGCCGACGCCCGCGAGTCTTGTCGCGGGCGTCAGCCAGCCGCTGTCCCCTCGGTCGGCGCGCCGACGCGGCGCGCCGGGTCAGCTTTCGTACCGCGGGGCCCACTGGGTGCGGGTGACCGCCGCCCGGAGTTCGTCCTCGGTCGCCTCCGGTGCTACGCCGTCCTCCACGGCTGCCACCGCCGCGGCCACCGCGATCTCCAGGGCGGCCTCGCGCATGCCCCGCAGCGGCGGCAGCAGCGGCGCGGGGCCGGCGCCGTCCGTCACGGACCGTGCGGCGCACCGGCCCACGGCGCGGGCGGCGGCGACCATCATCCGGTCGGTGACCCTGGTCGCCCGGGCGGCCGTCACCGCGAGGCCGATGGCCGGGAAGACGTACACGTTGTTCGCCTGGGCCACCGGGATCTCGCGGCCGTCGACCTTCAGTGGCGGGAACGGCGAGCCGGTGGCGATCAGGGCCCTGCCGTCCGTCCAGCGGGCGAGGTCGGCGGGGTCGGCCTCGGAGTGGGAGGTCGGGTTGGACAGCGGGAAGATCACCGGCCGCTCACAGGTGGACGCCATGTGCCGGACGATCTCCTCGGTGAAGGCGCCCTTCGCGGTGGACAGGCCGATCAGCACAGTCGGCTCCACCCGGCGGACCACCTCGGCCAGGTCGTACGACTCCCGCATGTCGCTGCGGGCGTAGACGCGCTGCTCCTCGCTGAGTCCGTCACGCGAGTCCACCAGCAGTCCGTCGACGTCCACGAACCAGAAGCGTGAACGGGCCTCGTCCGGTGACAGGCCCTCGTCCGTCATCGCCGTACGGATCATGTCGGCCACCCCGACCGCCGCGGAGCCCGCGCCGAGGACCACGACCCGCTGGTCGGTCAGCCGGGTGCCCGCGACCGCCGTGGCCGTGGTGAGCGCCCCGAGGGCGACGGCGGCCGTGCCCTGGATGTCGTCGTTGAAGGTCAGCAGCCGGTCCTGGTAGCGGGTGAGGATCGGGCGGGCGTGGGCGGTCGCGAAGTCCTCCCACTGCAGCAGCGTGCCCGGCAGTTCGGCCTCCACCGCCGACACGAATGCCTCCACCAGCTCCTCGTACGCGTCGCCTGTGACCCGGTGCTTCCGGCGGCCCAGGTAGTGCGGGTCGGCCAGCAGCTCCTCGTTGTCCGTCCCGGCGTCCAGCAGGATCGGCAGCGTACGGGCCGGGTGGATGCCGCCGATGGCGGTGTAGAGGCTGAGCTTGCCGACCGGGATGCCCATGCCGCCGACACCCTGGTCACCCAGTCCCAGGATGCGCTGGCCATCGGTGACGACAATGACGTCCACGTCCGGGTGCGGGCGGTTGCGCAGGATCTCCCGGAAGCGATGCCGGTCCTCGTACGACAGGAACAGTCCTCGCGGGCGGCGGTAGATCTCGCTGAAGCGCCGGCATGCCTCCCCGACGGTCGGCGTGTAGACGACGGGCAGCGTCTCCTCCAGATGGCCGGTGAGCAGGTGGTGGAAGAGAACCTCGTTGGTGTCCTGCAGTTGGCGCAGATAGATGTGCCGGTTCAGCGGCTTGTCGTAGCCGAGGAACGCCTCGTACGCGCGGTCGGCCTGCTGGTCGAGCGTTTCCACCGCGGGCGGAAGCAGCCCGTCGAGACCGAGCTCTGCCCGCTCCCGGCGGTCGAAAGCGGTGCCTTTGTTGCGCAGGGGATCCGAGAGCAGGGTCGTGCCGCGGGGGGATTCGTTCACTGTCATGCAGGTTCCCCTTCCCGAAAACGCGTGCGCGGAGGCAAAGCCGTCGGCAAGGAACGGTCATCACTCTGCGGGACCGAGTCGACGTCCAGGACCTTCCCCCTATTGCGGAACGCGATGCTGGTCACTCCCTAGGAGACCGTCCACAGGCGCCAGGCTGTCGCCGGGTCGCCGGGGAGCGGCCTGCCAGTGTGTCGGGGCGTCCCGCAGCGCGGGCAGTCAAACGGCTCCTGTCGCCGCCGAGCCTGTGCGGGCCGACAAAGGACTGATCAGCCACAGACATACGTGAACGTCGGTGCGGGCGGCTCTTTTGCGCCGCCCGCACCGCACCGCAGGCCATGAGGGCGGTCGTCTGCGGTTGCGGTCAGCGGAGGGGACGCCGACTGCGTCGGGACAGCCGTACGGCGGCGAAGGCCACGTCGGCCACCAGGACCACGATGCCGATGGCCAGCAGATAGCCAAGGCCCTCGGCTGCCGCGCCGATGATTCCCAGGACAACGGCCACGAGGACCAGCAGCAGGAAGAGCATCACGACTCGAACATCTCCCTTGGGCCCGACTCGGTCGCTCAGCGGCGGGCGAGTTGCCGTTCGCCCCCGGCGCCCGGCTCGTAGGTCGTGCCGTAGTGCTGGAAGATCGCCTCTTCCCGTTCGGCGGGCAGGATGTCGTCCGTGCCGATCGAAGGAGCCTTCCGCACCAGGCTCTTCGCATACGAGACTTTGAGGTGGCCCGGCCCGAAGATCGCCTCGTCGAGGGGACGAAAACCAGGCGACGGCGGGTGGGCGGCCGCGTACGGACGGTGGCCACGGCCGGTTCGTCGGTGATGGTGTCCACATAAATCGCTGCTGCTGAAGGGCGGCGCAGTCGGTGTGTGCCGTCTCGACTGCATCCCGGTGTACGGCTGGGTCTTCTTCGTGCTCGGCGAGCGCCCGGTAGATGCTGGCGTCGGACGGGTTCTGTCCCTTGTGCCTGCCGGGGGTCGTAGATGCCGGGCAGCGGCCTGGCGGGCATCTCCAGCACCAGGCTGTGCCCGGTCAGATGGTGGGGGCGAACCGGTGGCGCAACCCGGAGGACGACCTGCCGGCGGACTTCGAGGACAACCGGGACGTGCACTACGCTGCGCTGGGTCAACCGCAGGACCCCGGGGAATTCATCGCCGACCTGCAAGGCAGACTCCGCACCTCGCTGGACCGATTCGACCGCGCCCCGGCGGAGGGAACGACGGGCGGGGTGGCTATCGTCAAGAAGCTCGGCGAGCCGTGGATTCGCGTCTCCTCGCGCGGCAAGCGGGAGGAGCCCGAGAGCCTGGTCGCCGTCAAGGGCGAGATCGAGCGACGCTGGGGCACCATCGACCTGCTCGACATCCTGAAGTACGCCGAGTTCGACACCGACACCCACGGCGCGTCCATCGTCGGGTTCGCCTTCGCCCACGTGCTCGACTTCAAGCTGATGCCGAGGCTGAAGAACATCGGCTCGGCGAAGCTGTACCGGCCGGGGGGGGGGGGGGGCGGGGGGCAACATGGCGCCGCCGGGGCCCGGGGGGGGCCCCCCCCCCAAAGCCGGGGGGGGGGGGGCGCCCCCGGAGGACACCAGCGAGGTTTAAAAAACCCCC
>NZ_JBHXME010000013.1:0-19184 GCF_042721125.1 Streptomyces sp. NPDC058469 | reverse complement strand
TTGGCCGCGGCTTAACAACATCGCCTGGGCGATGCTTTCCGGGCCGCCCCTGGTCCGCCCTGCACCACACCGGCCCCACCCGGGGCCCGGTGCTCTCCACCAAGACGATCGACTGGGACCTGATCGCCCAGCAGTACGACCAGATCGTGAAGTACACCACCGCCCTGCGGCTGGGCACCGCCGAGGCCGAGCAGGTCCTGCGGCGCTTCACCCGGGGTGGGCCGAAGCACCCGACGCACCGGGCGATCGAGGAGCTCGGGCGGGCGGTGCGGACCTCGTTCATCTGCGACTACCTGGCCGACGTCGAGATGCGGCAGGAGATTCACGAGGGGTTGCAGGTGGTGGAGAACTGGAACTCCGCGAACAGGGACCTCTTCTACGGCAAGGACGGTGACCTGGCTGGTTCGGACAAGGAGAGCCAGGAGGTCAGCATGCTCTCGCTGCACCTGCTCCAGTCCGCTCTGGTGCACATCAACACTCTGCTGATACAGGAGGTCCTGGCCGATCCTAAGTGGGCGGACAAACTCACCGACGCGGACCGGCGGGCGCTGTCGCCACTGTTCTGGACCCACGTGAATCCGTACGGCCGGTTCGAGCTGGACATGAACAGCCGCCTCCATCTGGATCTGTCCATCCGGGCGACGGTGCCCGGCCCGCGCACCTCGCAGGAGGAGGCAGCCGCAGCCCCGGCATGACACCTGGGCTCCGGGGCTTGGCCGGAGCGAGCCCAGGTGAAGCACACTGATCCACTTCGCCGCTGGGCACGGCGGCCACCGTGGTGTCGCTGGTGCCGCAGGACGAGCACATGGCCGAGACCGCCATGCGCAACGCGCGGGCCACCCGGTCCAATACGGTCAGGCCGTTTAATCGCAGGCACTCTCCGCGGAAGGTAAGCGTCCAACACGCACACCACGTACTCGTCCCGGTTCACGCGGGCGGCGTTGGCACGTTTTGCGAATGGTCCCGTCACGTCGGGACCTGGAGTGCGTGATCGTCAGTTTTCGGTGTCGAGTTGGATGTGCTCGATGCCGTTGTCCAGGAAGGTGGTCAGGTCCTGGGCTTCGGCGTAAACGGCCTCTTGTTCCAAGGCTGTGAGGGGGCGCAGGGAGCTGATGTGGAGTCGGTGGTCGCGCACGGTCCACGTGGCGGTGACGCGTCCGTCGACAAGGACGGTGCGGTGGCCTGCGACGGACAGACCGAGGTGGGGGGCGTCGATGATGCGGCTACGGTCGTGGTAGCCGAGGATGGCGTTGTCGAAGGCCGGGAGGAACCGGACGGGGGCGGGGGTGTCGGGGTGGGGGCGGGGTGCGTCGGGCAGGTCGAGCAGTTCGCGGCCGCGTTCGTCACGGAAGACGACGAGTTCTTCTCGGGCGGCTTTGATGGCGGCGGGAAGGCCGGCGAGGCCGCACCAGGCACGTAGGTCCGCGCTGGCGGCGGGCCCGTACGCGGCGAGGTAGCGGCGCAGCAGTTGCTGTCCGACGGGATCACTGCCATCGGCGGGCAGGGGGTCCAGGTCCCGTTCCAGCCAGGTACTCAACGGCAGGTTGCGTACGCCGGCGGTCTGGTGCCACAGGCCGCGGGGCGGGAGTTGGGCCATGGGGATGAGGGCTGCGATGAGCAGCTCGCCCAGGACACGGCGTGGTGGGCCGGGCCAGCGGCCTTCGAGAGCTTGTACGAGCTCGGTCATGGTGCGGGGCTGCTGGTCGGCCATGACCGCGCGGCCGGCTGCGGCGACCTCGTCCACGTCGATGCCGGCCAGTTCACGCCGGTAGGTTCCCAGCACTCGCTGGCGCAGCATGGTGTCGTGGCGGGCTCGCCAGGTGAGCGCGTCGTCGGCGGTGACGAGGTGGACGGTGCGCCGCATCAGGTGAGTGCGCACCACCACGCGACGGGTCAGCGCGTCGTCCAGTTGCTCGGGCTTGAAGCCGGACAGGCGGGACCACAGCCCGGTGAAGGGTTCCTGAGGTTCCTGTGCCTGCAGGCCGCACAGATGGGCCACCGCCTCCGGCACGGATGTGTCGCTGCGCTTGAGCAGGTGCTGGCGGGCGAGGGCGGCGCGATTGAGGGCACGGGCGTCAAGAACAGTCATGGCATCCTCACGCTCACGCGGCGGCTCGTTCGTGGGACGGGCGTCGGCGCAGGTCCGTGCGGGTGAGGGAGGGAGGTACGTAGGAGACGTCCAGAGGGCTGATGTCGGTGCCGGGCGGGACGATTGCGTCGATCTTGTCGAGGATGTCGTCGCCGAGGGTGAGGGTGGCGCCGACGAGCAAGTCGTCCAGCTGGTCCATGGTGCGCGGGCCGATGATGGCGGCGGTGATGTCGGGGTGGCTGGTGGCGAAGGCCATGGCCACGTGCGTGAGGGAGTGGCCGGTTTCCTCGGCGAGGGTGAGCAACTGCTCCACCGCGTCAAGCTTGCGTTCGTCGGTGAGGTGCCGGGAGACCCACTGCATGCGGGCGTTGTCGGGCCGCGGGGCGCTCTTGCGGTAGCGGCCGGTGAGCAGACCCATGGCCAACGGACTCCATACCAGAACGCCCAGGCCGTAGCGGCGGCAGGTGGGCAGGACCTCCCGCTCGACGCCGCGGTTGAGAATGGAGTAGGTGGGCTGCTCGGTTCGCAGGCGGTGCAGTCCACGCTGCTGGGACACCCACTGGGCCTCGACGATTTCCGAGGCCGGGAGGTTGGAGGAGCCGATCGCGCGGACCTTCCCGGCACGCACGAGGTCGGTGAGCGCGGAGAGGGTCTCCTCGATGTCGGTGTGCGGGTCGGGGTGGTGGATCTGGTAGAGGTCGATGTAGTCGGTTCGCAGCCGCTTCAGTGAGCCCTCGACCGCCTGGACGACCCAGCGCCGGGAGCTGCCGCCGCGGTTGGGCTCCCCGCCCATCGGTCCGTTGAACTTGGTTGCCAGCACGACCTCGTCGCGGCGCCCTTTGAGGGCCTTTCCGACGATCTCCTCGGTCTCGCTGTAGCCGTACACATCGGCGGTGTCGACAAAATTGATGCCCGCATCCAGCGCTCGGTGGATCATGCGCACGCAGTCGTCGTGATCAGGATTGCCCATTTTGCCGAACACCATGGTGCCCAGGCAGTAAGCACTGACTTCGATGCCGGTCCGTCCCAGCTTCCGCATCCTCACGGTGCCTTGTCTCCTTCCGCTGCTGTACGTGTTCGGTGCCTGCGCCGTCCGGGGCGCCATGCGGCCGCGGCGGCCCGGACGGCGCAGGCATGTCAGGTCGGTCGGTTGGTTCAGCCGTTGTACGGAGCGGCGACGTCCAGGACCCAGGTGATGCCGAAGCGGTCGGTGACCATGCCGTACAGCGGTGCCCACTGCGCAGGCTCCAGCGGGCGCACGATGATCGAGCCCTCGGCGAGCTTGCCCCACAGGGCGCTGATCTCCTCGGCGTCGTCGCCGCGCACGGAGACGAAGAACGGGTTCTCGCCCTGGTTCCAGGGCAGCTGCGAGGGCACGTCGTAGGCCATGACGTGGAAGCCGTTGTCGCCGGCCACCTCGCCCCACATCACCCAGTCCGCCTCGGCCTCGTTCTGGACGGCGCCCGCGTCCTTGTAGGTGACCGCGACAGTACGTCCGCCGAAGACGGACTGGTAGAAGTCCAGCGCCTCACGTGCGGCGCCCCGGAAGTTCAGGTGAGTGGTGGTCGTGATGGACATGACCTGCTCCTTGCCTCGTGTGCCAATGTGTGCCGTCGGCCGTCGTTGCCGAGCGGCGGCTGCCGCGATCAGGGGGTGTTCCTCCCGAACGGCTCGGATGCCACGTTGGCAGGGGTAGAGGACAGGTTGTGTCCGGTACTCCGGGGAGTATGGGTCTCATGCACAAGACGTCCGCCCGGCTGCTCGCGTTGCTCTCGCTCCTTCAGACGCCCCGTGACTGGTCCGGCGATGATCTCGCCGAGCGTCTCGGCATCACCTCGCGCACGGTGCGCCGTGACATCGACCGCCTGCGCGAACTCGACTATCCGATCAGGACCGTCAAAGGACCGGCCGGCGGTTACCGACTGGAGGCCGGCACCGACCTGCCACCCCTGCTGTTCGACGACGGCCAGGCCGTCGCCCTGGCCGTCGCGCTGCAGACTGCGGCCGCCGGCAATACCGTCGCCGAAGACGCTTCCCGCGCCCTGGCCACCCTCCGCCAGGTCATGCCACCCCGCCTACGCCACCGCATCGACCTGCTGCGCATCACTGCCGTCCAACCGCCCGCGGCTCATGACACCCTCCAGGTCGAGGCTCAGGTCCTGATGGACCTGAGCCGCGTCATCCATGCCCGCGAGGAACTGCGCTTCGACTACGCCCCAAGCTCAAGCACCTCAGCCGATAACCCCCGCCGAGTACAACCCCTCCACCTGGTCACCTGGCGTCAGCACTGGTACCTCGTGGCCTGGGACCTCCATCGCGAGGACTGGCGTACCTTCCGCGTTGACCGCATCCGGCCCCGCACACCCACCGGCCCCCGCTTCACCCCTCGTGAACTCCCCGGCGGCAACGTCTCCACCTTCGTCACCAGCCGATTCCGCGGCAACGACGGCACCACCACCGACTGGCCCTGCCAGGGCGAAGTCATCCTCCGCCTCCCGGCCGCCGACGTCGCACCCTTCGCCCAGGACGGAATCGTTGAGGAACTCGGCCCCCGCCACTGCCGACTCATCCTCGGCTCCTGGTCATGGACCGGACTCGCCGCCGCCATCGGACGCTTCGAAACCGATATCGAAGTCATCGGCCCACCCCAACTGGCCACCGCATTCGGGGACCTCGCCGCCCGCTATGCCCTCGCCGCACGGACCACAAGACCAGAGACCGGCCCGGCGCAGTGAGAACAGAACTCACCACGTTGCTCAAGCCCTCCGAACCTCCGGGGCCGACCCCACGCTCAGTAACACGCGATCCGAGAGCAGGGAAGGGGTTCGCATAAACGGCCCTTTCCCTGAGCAAGATCAAGAACGGTCGGCGGAAGCGGCCCGGAACGCGGATTCACCGTCACAACTCGCTCTCACTCAAAAGTGGAACCAGACATGTTCTGGGAAATGTCTGTGACAGCAGCCGGGGTCATGACGGACCCTCAAACCGCAGTCACATCCCAAGCGGACGACGTCGGGCGTCACCCCTGCCCGCGTGTGACGCTGAGCCAGGTTCCCCCTGTCGCTCGCGCTCCGGAGCGGTCGCCGGGACTTACCACACCGGCCGCTTCACCAGGGTGCCCCGGCTCGCGAAACTCCTGCGCGTGCCGACCCCCGCCGACCGAGGCCCCCGCCAGCCGTGGCGGCCTGGCACCCCGGCGCCCGCGCCCGTCGACCCGGACACCCCGAGCGCGGACATCCGCATCGGATACGCCCGCTGCTCGGCCCTCACCCAGGAACTCCAGACCCAGCTCGACGCTCTCGCCGCCAAGCACGTCCCCCGCGACAAGATCTTTGCCGAGAAGATCAGCACCCGGGTCCGGGTCCGTCCGCAGTTCGAGAACGCGCTCGCCGCAGCGAGGGAGATCAAGGCCCGCGCCCCGCACTGCCGGGTGTCAAGGGACCGGGTGCGGAAGGCCGTCAGGGGCTCGTCGAGGTCGCCGCAGATGAGGGAGACCTGCCTCTTGGAGATGCCGCTGTCCGTGCCCAGGGCCGTAACCAGCTCGTCGACCGAGCGCGTGGAGACGCCGTGCACGTATGCCTCCATGATGACCGCGTACAGGGCCTGATCGATACGGCGTCGGCGTTCCAGCAGGCTGGGGAAGAAGCTGCCGGTACGCAGTTTGGGGATGGCCAGCTCCAGGTCGCCGGCCTGGGTGGTGAGCGTCTTGTCGCGATGACCGTTGCGGTAGCCGTTGCGGTTCTCGGTGTGCTCGTTCCACTGAGCGCTGATCCGGCCGCTGAGCTCGGCCTCGATCAGCTCTCGCAGCATGCGCTCCGCGACGTCCGGGACACCACCCTCGCCGAGGACGCTTCCAATATCCGCATCGGGAACACACCCCGCGCGATGGCCACTTTCCGCAACCTCGCGATCGCCCTGGCCCGCCTCGCCGGCTGGACCAACACCGCCCACGCCACCGACTACCAAAAATCACACACCGGTCACGCACTCGACCTCGCCCATCCCGGTAGGTGAGAGCGCAGGCACCTTGGGGTGGCCAGGGCGAACCGGAATTTTTCTTCAATGCTCCGCTGTCGGCAGGTGGCATCCTGAATGTCGGCAGAAAGCCGCTGAGCACGGTGGAAGAGCATGACAAGGCAGGCCAGCAGCAAGATCGACTATTTCACGTCGGCCGCGAGCGGCGTCGAGTTCCTCCTCGGCCGACTGGACGGGTACCGGTACTCCCCGCACCTGCACGACACCTTTATCGTCGCGGCACTTTCCCATGGCGTCGGTGCGCTCTCGATCGGCGGCCGGCCCTACAGCCCACGGGTGGCACAGTTGATCTTCTGCAACCCCTTCGAGGTCCACGACGGCGCGGCGCGTGGCGGTGGTCTGAGCTACCGGGCGAGCTATCCGTCAGAACCTCTCATCCACCGCATCGCCGCGGAGAGCGCAGCAGCTCCCCTGCGCGGGGCGGTCCGTTTCACCGAGCCTGTGGTGGACGATCCTGTGGGCGCGGCCATGTTCCTTGAGGCGCACGAGAGTTCACGGCGCGGTGATTGCACACTCGAGGCAGAGGAACGCCTTTTCACCACGTACGCGTACTGCCTGTCCCGCTATGCGGGCGTCCGCTTGGCGGAAGCCGGGCAGGAGGACGGCCCGATCGATCGTGCCGTGACGCTGCTGAGCGACGACTACGCCGCCAAAGTGACGCTTTCGGACCTCATCGGTGAAGCAGGAGTCCCACGGCAGCGACTCATCAGCGCGTTCCGCCGCCGGACGGGGCTCACGCCGCACGCTTTTCTCGTCAATCGGCGCGTCATCGCCGCGAAGCAGCTCCTCCGCAGTGGCGAGCAGGCGTCCGCCGTGGCGGTGAGTACCGGTTTCAGCGATCAAGCCCACCTGATCAGGACGTTCAAAGCGCGCATCGGTGTCACGCCCGGCGCCTATCAGCAGGCCGTTCGCGAACGGTGACGGCCCGCCGCCATCCCCCTCCTTCCTTGCAGCGCCCCTACGGGCCACACTTTTGGGAGTACGCAACATGTCCAGGCGCCTGCCGGAACCGTTTCGCATCAAGGTCGTCGAACCCATCCGGATGACGACGCGGAGCCACCGCGAGGAGGTACTGCAGCGCGCGGGCCTCAACCTTTTCTCTCTCAGCAGCGACGACGTCTACATCGACCTTCTTACCGACAGCGGCACCGGAGCGTTGAGCGATCGGCAGTGGGGCGGCCTCGTCACCGGCGACGAGGCGTATGCGGGCAGCAGAAGCTTCCACCGGATGCGGGACACCATCTCCCGGATACTCGGTTTTCCCCTGACCATTCCCACCCATCAGGGGCGGGCCGCCGAAAACATCCTCTTCCCCGAACTGGTCGCGCGCTGCGGGTCGCCCTCGCCGGTCTTCATCTCCAACTTCCATTTCGAGACGACCAAAGCGCACGTGGAACTCACCGGTGCGCGGGCCGTCAACACCCTGACCCCCGACGCACTGGACACCGGCACGTACCACCCGTGGAAAGGAAACTTCGACCTTCCGGCGCTCACCTCCGCAATCGAGCAGCATGGCGCCGCGAACGTGGCCGGTGTCATCGCCACCATCACCTGCAACACCTCCGGCGGACAGCCCATGTCGGTCGCCAACCTGCGCGAGGTCTCGTCCCACTGCCGCGACCTGGGCATCCCGGTCATCCTCGACATCGCACGCTTCGCCGAGAACGCCTGGTTCGTCAAGCAGCGCGAGGAAGAGTTCAAGGACAGCGCCATCTCCCACATCGTGGCGGAGACCATGGCCTGCGGAGACATCGCCGTCGCCTCCGCCAAGAAGGACGGCCTGGTGAACATCGGCGGCTTCTGCGCCTTCCGCGAGGACGGCGAGTTGTACCAAAGGGCCCAGCAGCGCTGCCTGCTGACAGAGGGCTTCATCACCTACGGAGGGCTGGCAGGCCGCGACATGGAAGCGCTCGCCATCGGCCTGGAGGAGGCGATCGATCCCGACTACCTCACCTACCGGATCGGACAGGTCGCCTACCTCGGTGAGCGTCTGCGCGCAGCCGGCATCCCGATTCAGCACCCCCCGGGAGGCCACGCGGTCTTCGTCGATGCCGGGGCCATGCTGCCCCACCTGGCCTACGACCAGTTCCCCGGGCACGCCCTCGCCTGCGCCCTGTACCTGCAGGCGGGCGTCAGATCAGTAGAGGTCGGGTCGCTGCTGCTCGGCCGCAACCCGGACACCGGCGTACAGGAGAAGGCACCGCTCGAACTGCTACGGCTCACCATTCCGCGCCGCGCCTACACCAACGACCACATGGACTATGTGGCCGACGCGCTGATCGAGGTGGCGGCCAGGTCGGCCACGATCAGCGGCATCCGCTTCGACTACGAGCCGCCCGTGACGCGCAACTTCACCGGCCGCTACCGCTGGGTCTGACCAGCCCCATTACGCGCGGCAGCGGCCAGACCGGCGTGATCATCAGGGATCGCGTTCGTCACACCAAGTACGGATCATCAGGCCATCAGGGCATGTACACGCACGAGCCCTGGGCCGCCAGGTGTGCAGAAACCGTCCGCCGTGCAGCAGGAATCGTCGTGGAACGAACAGCTCTCCCATGCTTCGATGATCGAGATCGCGACTACGGGAGAGAAATTGACGAATTCTGCGACTGCAGGCACTGAGCGTTTTCCGACCTCACGCTGATGCGTGGTGAAGGACGAGGACGGCCTTCACGACGTCGGTGATCCGGTTGCTGCAGCGGAGCTTCCGCAGGAGGCGCCAGCCCTTTCGGCCGTTCGACGGAGCCATGCCGTATATTCACACGATCACGCTGGAGGCGGACCTGACGGCGAAACTTGTCGAGCGCTGCCGTGCGGAGAAGACGACGGTGCACGCCTTGATCGTCGCTGCGGCGTCCCGGGTGCGGTCCACCCTGAGCAGCGAGGAGTTCGTGCGCGTCGTGACTCCGTTCAGCTTGCGGAGCCTCACCGGAGCCGGCGGTGACTGTGTGGACTATTTCGCCTCTGCTCGCACAGGAATGGTCCCGCACAACGGCAACACCCTGTGGGATCAGGCGTGCTCCATCGGCGCGGAAATCGCAGGCGCCAGGTCTACGGCCGGAGTTGTAGCGGCGTCCGCGGCACTCGAACAGCTCGTTCCCGTTAACGCCGACGCCGACACGGTGGAGGCGTTCATACTCGGCGCGCTGTCCTACGAGATCGTTGTCAGCAACCTCGGGATACTCGACATCCACCCATCAGGCCCGTTCCGCCCGAAGGCGGTCTGGGGGCCGCTGCTGCTGAGCCAGGCTGTCGGCGAGCAGATCTCCGGCGTTGTGACCTACAGATGAAGGAAGCTCCGGACATCGTCATAGCCGTCGAGGGCCCGACCGTCCACGTCCGACGGGTCCGCCTCGGCCCGCGCCGCAAGCGACTCTGCCAGGGCACGGGCCTCATCGCTGAGATGTCCAAAGCGTCGAGCGGTATGGCCCAGGCACAGCCCCGCCAGCCCGAGCAGCGGACTACCCGACACAGCCCGCGTCCCGACCTGTACGCACCAGTGCTCGACGAACCCCGCGTCGTTGTCGTTCAACGCGGTGCCGACCAGAACTCCCGCCGCCTCGCCCTCTGCCGAGCGGTCACGCAGAGCCTGCTCCAACGTCTCGACCACCACCCCGTGAGGAAGCGCGGGAGGGTTCTCGAAGCTCAGATGAGAATGCACCCCGCGAGACTACGCGGACCATATCCAACGACTACCTGCCGCGGACCCGTCCGGCGAGACGGGGCGAACGTTGCTTGACGCGGCACGAGCTCAGAGAAGGCTCGGATCATCCCTTCGGGGCGATGGACTCCTACACCGGGTATGTCGCCCGCATCGGCGATGTGGTTCTCGATGTCGCCATCGGGGAATGAGAGTTGGCCTTCGAGGCGGCGCTCGCGCATCCGGTCGGCGATCTGCTGGTCACGGACCGGGTCATCCTGGAGCCCGTATGGAGTGGCGCGGGTCTGGGGCCGGTTCTGGGGTGTGTGGCGATCCGCCGCCTGGCGCAGGGGACTGCGTTGCGGTGGCGTGCGATCCGGGTTCCGCCGTTGGTCGCGAGTTGACGGAGGACCAGCACCGTGAGGCTGTCGTCAAGCTGGGCTGTGGGTGGGAGTGGATCGGCTTCGGGGCCTTCCAGGACGGTGTGCACATCCGGGACTGCCATCAGTACCGGCGCCAGGACCTCCTGGCCGTATGCCGGGAGGAGTTCAGTGCGTTGTGCCGGTCTGGGGGCGGGCCGCCGTATGCGGGTGCTGTGCCAACTCACTTTCCACGGACGGAAAGTGCGGTACTGAGGGCTGGACAGCATTCCTCGGGATCGCTGTCCAGCCCTCGCGCAACACCCGCCCCTTACGGGGGGTTCGGGACCCGAGGTATTCCGGCCAGGGACGGGGAGGCGCCGACGAGCTCGGTGATCTCCATCGAGGAGGGCGCGTGGCCGTCACGGCTCTTGAGGCGTGTTGCACGGTGGCTGCGAGGGCCGTGAGGTGGAGGAAGGTCCTGTCACGTGCGGTGACGATGTTGACTGCTGCCCATGCCTGGTCCGCCGGGCAAGGAGACCTCGAATCCGCTCGATCAGGCAGGGCGGAGCGTCGGATCCGGTGTCCAACGGGGTCGGCGCGACCCGGCCTGTAGTCTTGATCCACTCTGCGATGCATGTCGTCGAGACTCGGTCGATCACCGATGGGCGTGAGGAGACGGGGTGGCGGACAGGGACAACGAGGTCGGGAAACGCCGGTCTCGCGGTATTAAGGGAGACGAGGCGGCGCTTCGAAGGCCCCGTCGTTGAAGTTGAAGGGGCGAGGACCGCACCCCGGACACGCTGCGCGGCAGCCGCGTCGTGGACATCGGCAGCCTGGAGGGCGCAGACCAACACGTCACCGCTATCGGTTTCGCGGCTTGAGCCCGCGCCGCCGACCGCGCTTGGTCGAGGACGAGGCCGGACACACCGCGTACGTTCCATGGACACCGGCAGCAATCGCCGGAGTGACGGGCAGACGGAGCACCCGCCGCGCTGGCGAGTGTCCGCCTCAGCCATGACCGGGAAGCGACATTGAACGAGACCAGAACGACGCGGGAGACGGAACCCCAGGGGCCCGACACGGGTCGCGGCTCGGCGCGAGCTCTGGCCCGCCTCGCTCTGCTGTGCATCGCGGGAGCGGTGGCAGCAGTGGTGGCCGGTACCGGCCATTGGTTCATCCTGCTGCTGGGCCTGGCAGGCCTCGGATTGGCCGGCGCGGGCCTGTGGTGGGCGTTGGCGCACCGCGGATTCGCCCGGCTCCTCGGTGCCTTGCTGGCGATCACCGCACCCGTCGGCGTCCTGGTGCTCTACGCCGTGTCGGGTCTGTGGGTGGTCGCGGTGGTCGCTCTCGCGGCGTGGACGGCTGCGCTCGGCTGCGCGAGGAGTGCCCTGCGCCGGCTGCGCAAGCCGCACGGCATGCACACCCGCACGGTGCGCCCGCCCCGCCGGGCCGTGCTGATCATGAATCCGAAGTCGGGAGGTGGGAAGGTCGGGCGGTACGGACTCGTGGAGCGGGCCGAGGCGCTGGGCGCGCGGGTGATCCTGCTAGACCTCGACACGGATCCGGATCCCGTGGCACTGGCCCGGCAGGCTGTCGCCGAGGGAGCGGACCTGCTCGGTGTGGCCGGCGGCGACGGCACCCAGGCCTTGGTGGCAGGAGTGGCCGCCGAACACGGTCTGCCGTTCATGGTCGTGACGGCTGGCACCCGCAACCACTTCGCTATGGACCTCGGCCTGGACCGGGACGATCCGGTGAGCAGCCTGGAGGCGCTCTCGGACGGTGTGGAACTCCGCGTCGACCTCGGAGACATCTCCGGCCGGCCGTTCGTCAACACCGCCTCGTTCGGTACGTACGCGCACATCGTGCAGAACCCCGACTACCGCGACGCCAAAGCGGTCACCGCGCTCGACCAGTTGCCGGACCTGCTGGCGGGCGAGGCGGGTGCCGAACTCAGTGCCCGGACCGACGAGGAGCGGTTGGAGGCCCCACAGGCGGTGCTGGTCAGCAACAACCCCTACGCACGGGCCGACCCCCTGACCGGTGGCCGTAGGGAACGGCTCGACACGGGCGCGCTCGGCGTGATCGCGGTCCGGGTCGGGGGCGCGGTACAAGCCGCCGAACTGGCGCTGCTGGGGGAGCGGGCCAGCGGTATCACGACCCTGACCTCCCGCAGCGTCGTCGTCGAGTCCGACGAGGAGGCCATCCCGGTGGCCGTGGACGGCGAGGCACTCGTCCTGCCTCCGCCCGTGGTGTGCACGATACGGCCCGGTGCGCTGCGGGTGCGCGTGCCACGGGAACGTCCGGGGGCACCGTACGTCGCACCGGCCGTCGACTGGTACCGCGTCATGCGCCTCGCCTTCGACCGGTCGCCCCACGAACACGAGAGCCACGACCGAGCAGCCCCCTCACGCGACAAGAACCAGGAGCAGAGCGATGATTGACCGTCGTCCTAGGCAACAGCGAGTACCGCAGGATCTGTTGCGCGATCTCGCCAGCCTCGACCAGGCGCTCTACGAGGCTGTGACGGTCACCAGCACACCGGCGTTGGACTCGGCGCTGCGCCGGCTGTCCGCGGCGGCCGATCACTCCAAGATCTCTCTCCTGATCGCCGCCACCCTGGCTCTGCGCCCCGGCCGCTCCCGCCGCGCCGCGGTGCTCGGCGTCGCGGCGATCGGCGTCGCGTCCACCACGGCCAACCTGCTCGGCAAGCGTCTTGTACGGCGGCCACGCCCGCGCCGTGCCGAGGACTCGCCCTTCCCCGGTCGGCACGTCCCGATGCCGGCATCCGCCTCGTTCCCCTCGGGCCACACGGCCTCCGCCGTCGCCTTCGCCGCGGCGGTCGGGCCCGCGTTCCCGGCCGTCACGGTCCCCCTCGGCCTGCTGGCCTGTGCCGTGGGCTACTCGCGCGTCCACACCGGGGTGCACTACCCGGGCGACGTGGTCGCCGGCGCCGTACTCGGAACGGGTGCGGCTGCCGCTGTCCTCGCGGCGGCAGCACACTGGGACGGCTGGGGCGGCGGTAGCGCCGGGCGGTTGACCTGTGGCTCTTCGACCCGGTGACGGCCCGTGGTCCGGGCGCTTGGGCGTCCGGACGGCAGACATCTGCCGAGACCCGGATCACCCCACCCCATAGTTGAACGCGTTCAAATATCTTGCCATGATGAGTCGCGCCATCCGGAGAGGATGCTGGGGGAGAGGATCACCGTCATGACGAGCTCGCTTCTCATGCCGCGAGGCCGTGTCCGCACGCGGGGGGGGCCGACAGGGGAGGAGCAGCGGGCAGCGCGGCTCCGACGCGGATTCTCGACTGGCGGCATCCGAATGTCTCGTTCTTGTTGCGCCATCTCGACATGCCGACGGACACGGAGGACGCCACGGATCCCGCCCGCCGAACAGCGGCCCTGCGGCAGGCCCACCGGTGGATCGCCACGGCTGTGCGGCCGGTGTACTCGGTGCAGGACGAGCGACCCGTCTCGGAGGTGCTGCGCCGTCGGCGGGGCTCGTGCAGCCAGCGGCTGGCGGTGCTGGAAGCGGTCGCGCGGGCAACCGGGGTGGCCACGCGCGTGCGCGGCCTGCTGGTGGACGGCAGCTTCTGGTACCCGCGCTTCCCCCGGGCCCATCGGCTGGTCCCGCACCACGTCGTGCTCGCATGGCCGGAGTTCCACATCGAAGGGCTGCCGCAGAACGGCCGTCCCACCGCACCGTGGCTGACGGTCTCGGAACTCTTCGGTGGCCTCGACGAGTTGAACGAAGACAGCGGCGGCGGCTTCACCAACACCGGCCCGGAGACACTCTTCGAGGCACTGTCCCGGACGGCGATCGACTGGGACGGCGCAACGGTCTGCCCGGCCACCGGCCCCTCGTGCGACCTTTCGGCCTACGTCCGGACAGACCTCGGCCATTTCGACTCCCGGGACGCACTCTTCGCCCAGCACGGCCAGAGCCTCTGCGGAACGGCGAGGCTGCTGGCCGAACCCTTCATGAGCCGCCGCTCGGCAGGGGCCTAGGAGGTCGTGACAGAGGCGTCGGACGTGGCGGTGGGTGATGAGGCCGGTGGCGAGGCCCAGGAAGGCTTCGTGGATGTCGTCGCCTCGTCCCCATGCCGCGCCGCCACAGCAGTCGGCGGTGCTTGCAGCCGCGGTCGGCGAGGAGCGCGTTCACCGTCGAGCACAACGCCGGGCGGCAGCCGCGTCCCGGGCAACGTGACGTCCGTCCAGTTTGCGGTGACGTCCCGCCCGGAGCGTGTCTGAAGGCGAACGCCGTCGGTCGTACGCCACATGATCGTTCTGTGGCCGTCGAGCTTGGCTCATCCGCCCGTCCCGGCAGCAGCGCAGGGTTGGGCACAGGGGTGGCGGGCATCGGTTCCGGCAGTGTCCACGTCACAGCCCGTGCCTTCCAGCCAGCCCGCCCGTCGGCAATCCGAGTGCGCGTACGCATCCGACTACCGGCTCGATCACGGCAGGTCAGCGCACTGCAACATCTCGCCGAGGCTGTGTGCTGAGCTCTTGGCGCACGTCCAGGCAGTGCAGCCGGACAGCGGGCTGCCCGGATCCCGTGTCGTACGGTCTGGTGTCGTGGCCGCCCACCGTTTGTAACGGATCTCGCCGGACCCGGTGGTGGCGCCGGTACGGCCGGAAGATCTGAATCAATACCGGGATCAGGCCGCGACGAGCTCCTGTTCGCGGTCCGGTGTGTTGACCTTGGGCTTCTTGTTCGGCAGCGAGAGCCGGAAGACCTTGTGCCACGCGGAGAACACCTGCTTGGGCAGCGGCCCGGTGACGTACTCCAGCTCGTACTTCTCGAACAGCGCGCGCACCTTCACCGCGACCTCGGCGTACCGGTTGCTCGGCAGGTCCGGGAACAGGTGGTGCTCGATCTGGTGCGACAGGTTGCCGGTCATGAAGTGCATGGCCCTGCTGCCGCTGATGTTCGCCGAGCCCATCATCTGGCGCAGGTACCACTGGCCGCGGGTCTCGCCCTTGATCGACCGGCGCTCGAAGACCTGTACGCCCTCGGGGAAGTGCCCGCACATGATCACCGAGTGGGTCCAGATGTTGCGGATGAGGTTCGCGGTGAATGTGGCGGCGAGTGTGGTGAGGAACGACGGGCCCGACAGCAGCGGGTGGATCACGTAGTCCTTGAGCACCTGCTTGCGGATCTTGCGGCCCACGGCCTTGGCCCGCGCGCGGAACTCCGGGTTCTTGCGGCGGCGCTTTTGCAGGTTCTTGCCGAGCTCCAGGTCGTAGGCTGCGATGCCGTACTCGAAGAAGCAGGCGTTGATGAAGTTCCACAGCGGCTGGCCGAGGTGGAACGGGTGCCACCGCTGGTCCTCGTCGACGCGCATGATGCCGTAGCCGAGGTCGTTGTCCTTGCCGATCACGTTGGTGTACGTGTGGTGCAGCTCGTTGTGCGAGTGCTTCCACTGCTCGGACGGCGAGACGTGATCCCACTCCCAGGTGGTGGAGTGGATCTTCGGGTCCCGCATCCAGTCCCACTGGCCGTGCAGGATGTTGTGGCCGATCTCCATGTTGTCCATGATCTTCGCCACGGACAGACCGGCGGTGCCGAGCAGCCACGCGGGCGGGAAGATCGAGAACAGCAGCACGCCCCTGCTGACCAGCTCGAGCTTGCGCTGCGCCGAGATGACCTTACGGATGTAGGCGGCGTCTTTCTCACCGCGGCCGGCGATCACCTCGTCGCGGATCGCGTCCAGCTCGCGGCCGAGCTCCTCGATCTGCTCCGCAGTCAGGTGGGCGGTGGGGTCGGTGGCGGTCAAGGTGCTCCTACCGTTCGATGTCGCAGGGGCCCGCCGCGGCGGACACGCAGGTCTGGATGAGGACGCCCGGCTCGGCCTCGGTGATCTCGCCGGTGCGCAGGTCGCGGACGGCGCCCGCCTTGAGCGGCGTGACGCAGCCGAAGCAGATGCCCATGCGGCATCCGGAGGGCATGAGCACGCCGGCCTCCTCGCCGATGTCCAGCAACGGCGTGGCGCCGTCCGCGTCGACGGTCTTGCCGGTGGCGCTGAACGTGACCTCGCCGCCGTCGCCGGCGACGACGATGCTGGGGCGGAAGCGTTCGGTGTGCAGGCGCTCTTGTACGCCGTGCTCGGTCCAGTGCTCTTCGGCGGCGTCGAGCAGGCCGGCGGGCCCGCAGGCCCAGGTCTCGCGCTCGGCCCAGTCGGGCACGAGTTCGTCGAGACGGGCGATGTCGAGCTTGCCGTCCGTGTCGGTGTGCACCTCGGTGAGCCGCAGCTTCTTGTCCGCGACCAGGTCGTGCAGTTCGTTGCGGAAGATCACGTCGTGTGGCTGTGGCGCGCAGTGGACCATGACGACGTCGTCGAACTCGATGTCGCGCAGCATGCCCATCACGGGCGTGATGCCGCTGCCGGCCGTCAGGTAGAGCACCTTGGCGGGCTTGGCCTGCGGCAGCACGAAGTCACCGGTCGGTTGGTCGAGCTGGATCAGCGTGCCCGGTTTCGCCCTGCGGACCAGGTGGTTGCTGACCTTGCCGTCCGGGATCGCCTTCACGGTGATCGTGACGCGGCCGTCCTGACGGTTTGTCGGCGAGGTGAGGGAGTAGGCACGCCACAGGCGCACCCCGTCGACGTCGACCCCGATCCGCACGTACTGACCGGCTGTGTGGCCGCGCCAGCCCCGCCCCGGCCTGATCACGATGGTCGCGGCGTCACCCGTCTCGGGGTGCACGGCCTCGATGCGCCCACGCAGGTCAGCGCCCGCACGCAGTGGGCGGACCAGGTCGAGGTAGTCCGACGGCAGCAGCGGCGTCGTGACCATCTCCAGCAGTTTCCACGCCCTGCTGCGGAGGGCTGTACTCGTCATGACTCCAGCTTGCTGTGCCGCAAGGCGTAAAGTCCTGACCGCAGGACGTAAATCTGGTCGGCTGAATTGTTCGCAGGGAACAAAAACGTGAGCCATGCAATCCGGAGGGTCAGCGAACTGGCCCTGGATGAGACGACGGTCACCGTACTTCGGGGCGCGCTGAAGGCCACCGCCGACGAGGTCGTCCAAGCGATCATCGACGAGGTCCCTCCCTACGCCAACGCCCTTTCGGGCCGCATGGGCGCCACCATCCGCCGAGCCGTCCGCACCGCCCTGGGGCACTACCTGGACCTCGCGAGCGGGAACGCCACAGGCGGCGACGCCGGTGACGCCGCCTACGAACTGGGCCGCGGCGAGGCGCGCGACGGCCGTTCGATGGACGCCCTGCTCAGCGCCTACCGCGTCGGCGCCCGCGTGGCCTGGCGATGCCTGGCAGCGGGTGCCGTACCCGCAGGTCTGCCCGCCGCCGAGGTCGCCAAGTTCGCCGAGCTGACCTTCGCCTACATCGACGAGCTCTCCGCCGCGAGCGCCGCGGGCCACGCCGACGAACTGGCCGCCCGGGGCAGGGACCACGAACGCCACCTGGAACACCTGACCCGCGACCTCCTCGCCGGCGCGAGCCCGGACGTGCTGCTGGCCTCTGCTCAACGGGCCGGGTGGCAGCCTCCGGTTTCGCTGACCGCGGTCCTGCTGCCCGCCGCCCAGGTTCGGCCTGCCTACCGCACGCTCGACCCGAGCACCCTCGTCCTCGACGATCTGCCGGACGCCACCGGTGTGCTGCTCGTCCCCGATGCCGACCGATCACATCTCCTGCGGCAGCTGACCGACCGCACCGCCGTGGTCGGCCCGGCCCGGCCATGGACTCGTGCGTCCGCCTCGCACGCACGAGCCGTACGCGCGCGCTCCCTCTCCTCTGATATTCGCGACACCGAGGATCATCTGCCCGAGCTGGTGCTGAGCGCCGACATGGACGCGTTCGCAGACCTGCGTGCCCGAGCTCTCGCACCGTTGCGGGCCTTGCCTGTTGCGACCGCACGGCGGCTGGAGGAGACGTTGCGGGCGTGGCTGCTGCACCAGGGCAGGCGGGACGAGGTGGCGGCGGCGTTGTTCGTCCATCCCCAGACTGTCCGGTACCGGATGTCGCAGCTGCGGGAGCTGTTTCCGGATCTCGCATCGCCACACCGGGTCCTTGAACTGACGCTGGCGGTCGGTCTTCGGGTCAGCTGACGCGTACTTCGACCGTCCACGACCGCGTCCGCGAGCGGTCCAGGAATCGTGCCTCGTTCTCGGCGCCATCAGCTGGCTCATGAGGCCCGGGGAAGAGCGGTATTGGCCGGCTGGGACCGGGACGTTGATGTGCAGACCGGACAGGGCCTCGGGAAGCCCGTCGGGGGCGCTGTCGCTGAGAAGCGCGGTGGCGGATACGGCTCGACCGGATCCGGTGGACGATGCGCACCGGCCCGCTTGTCGACGCGCTCATCGAGCATCTGGTCGGCGTTCTGGGCAGCTATGCCCTGGAGAACGGCTTTCATGTCGTCGTGGAGGGCGCTGTCCTGGCATGAGCTGACCCGCGGGCGCGCGGCGGGCTGCAGCTGGGTCACCGGCGGGGCGGCCAGGCCCGGGTCGCCAGGGGGGCCGGGCCGCTCGCGCCGGGGACCACCGTGGTTCTGCGACGGTCCCGTGCCTTCCTTCCGACAGACCAACCGGGCGACCGACCGGGCCGGCCTGGCACACCGCGCGAGGGATGATGGGGATGGAATGACGGAATGTGAGGTCAGGAGCTTCTATGGCGAAGCGGGTTCACCGACCCCGTGAGGACGCGGAGTTCAATTTCATCCTCGGGATGAGCGGAGTTCCGGTGCTCGCATACTTCACCGGGACATGGCCCAAGGCAATCGAGCCCTGCCGGGTGATGGACCTCGTCGTGGGTGGCATCGCCGACGACTACACGGGCCGCCTGACGGCCGTCCGCGCCGACATCACGCGTTGTCCGGCCGCAACCGAGCGATACGGGATCACCGGAGCCCCGTCCTACGTCCTGCTGAAGGAGGGAGAGGCGGTGGCACACGGCACGGGGCCTATGACCATCACCGAGGTACGGAAGTTCCTGGACGGCCACCTCTGAGAGGGCGTTAAGTCCGTTTCTGGTAGCGGCCGCGTCCGGGTTGTTCGAGGAGTCCTTGGCGGACGAGTCGTCCCAGGCGGGAGCGGGTGACGTT
>NZ_JBHXME010000012.1:0-103982 GCF_042721125.1 Streptomyces sp. NPDC058469 | reverse complement strand
CTGCCAGGACGGCCGTTTCTGACCCTCGCGGACCGGGAACGCGTCTTCGCACGCGGTGTCACCGGCGGTTCGGAGGCCACCCCGGGCACGGGCGCGGGCCTCGCCATCGTCCGCTGGGTCGCCGGCCTGCATGACGGCACGGCCCGCCTCACGGACGCTCCCGGCGGCGGCCTGCTCGCCGAACTCCGGCTCCCCATGGACGCACCCCAGACGTCCTCATCCTCATCTCATGAAGGTCCCGGCACCGTGGGCGCATGAACGCATCGCGCAGGCCTGTCCTGCTGGTCACCACCACTGCCGTGAGCATCGGCGCCGTGCTCGTCGGCCTGAATGCGCACGGCACGGCCTCCACACCGTCCGCTCCCGAAGTGGCCGTCCGGGTCGACCAGGTCGGCTATGTGCGCGGCGAGCCGAAACAGGCGTACGTCATGGGACCCTCGAAGGCGCTCGCGGGGGCGCGCTTCAAGGTCGTGGACGCGAAGGACAAGGTGGTCACGGCGGGCAGGCTCGGTGCCGTCACCGGCCACTGGAACGCCAGGTTTCCCTCCGTACGGACCGTCGACCTCTCCGCGCTGAACACGCCCGGCACCTATCGCGTCGTCCTGTCCGGCACCGCAGCCGGCCGCTCCCCCGCCTTCCGGATCGCCGACGCGAGCGAGCTGATGACCCCGCTCGTCCGGGACAACGTCCGCTTCCTTCAGGCGCAGCGCGACGGAGCCGACGTGGTTCCCGGCACCTTGTCCCACGGGCCCTCCCATCTCGCCGACGAGCACGCGACCGTCTACGCCGATCCGCACTACGACGAGGAGGGCAACGAGCTGCTCGACGAACGGCTGACCCCGACCGGCGCCACGGTCGATGTCGCGGGCGGCTGGTTCGACGCGGGCGACTTCCTCAAGTTCACCGGCACCACCTCCTACTCGACCGCCGAACTCCTGCTCGCCGAGCGGGACTTGCCGGACATGAAAACGCTGTCCGCCGAGGCCGGGCACGGGCTGGAGTGGGTGGACAAGATGTGGGACGGCGACAGCGAGACGCTCTACGCCCAGGTCGGCATCGGCGCGGGCAACGACGCCGTACGGACGGATCACGACGTGTGGCGGCTGCCGGAGGCCGATGACCGGCTCGATGTGTCGCCCGGTGACCCGGACTACACGATCAAGCACCGGCCGGTGTTCCGCGCGAACAAGCCGGGCGAGCCGATCACTCCGAGTCTCGCGGGACGGGTGGCCGCGGTGTTCGCCCTCGCCGCGCAGCGCACGGCCGACAGTGACCCGGACCAGGCCCAGGAGTGGCTGGACAAGGCCGCCGCCGTCTACGGCCTGGCCGACACCGACCACGACCCCGACAAGCCGCTCGTCACCGCCTTCCCGAGCGCCTTCTACCCCGAGGACTCCTGGCAGGACGACATGGAGTTCGCTGGTGCCGAACTCGCCCTGGCCGCACGGCAATTGGGAGACGACCGGGAGGGCGACTGGACCGGCGAGGCGGCCCACTGGGCCAAGGCCTACCTGGGCTCCGACGTCAAGGGCACCCTCAACGTCGCGGACGTCAGCGCCCTGGCCCACGTCGACCTGACCACCGCCCTGGACGGCGCCCGCAGCAACGGCGTCGGGGCCGAGGACCTGAACAAGGACCTGCGCCGCCAGCTGGAGGAGGGTGTCGATCACGCCGGTCACGACCCGTTCGGCGCCGGTGCGGTCTACGACGACTTCGACGCCGTACCGCACACCTTCGGTCTGGTGGCCACCGCCCGCCTCTACACCAAGGCCACCGGGGACACCCGCTACGACGCGTTCGCCGGCCGGCAGCGGGGCTGGGCCCTCGGCGCCAACCCGTGGGGCACCAGCTTCGTGATCGGCGCGGGTGAGGTCTACCCGCACTGCCCGGAACACCAGTTGGCCAACCTCCGCGGCAGCCACGACGGGAAGGGCGCGATCCTGCGGGGCGCGGTGGTCAACGGCCCCAACGCGGCGGACAAACTGGCGGAGTTGAACAGCTTCCCCACCATGACGAAGTGCACCGCCGCCCCGCCGACCGGAGCCTGGACCGACTTCGACGGCAAGGGCTCGCGCTACGTGGACGACGTGGGCGCCTGGCAGACGGTGGAGCCCTCGCTGGACTTCACCACGACCGCGCTGCTGGCCTTCGCCCTGACCGCGCAGGACGAAGACCAGTAGCCGCGTGATCCGGCAGCCTCCGATCACGCGGGGAGTGGAGGCTGCCGGAGGTGTCGGGCCGGTCAGGACGTGAGGTAGCAGGACTTGCTCACGCCGGGCAGCGGGTCGGTGCCGACGGCGGCCGTCGTGCAGGCGGCGGAGCCGGTGAACGCCTTGTAGAGGAAACGGCCCCGGGCACCGTAGGCGACGGTCTGCTGTCCGCTGAAGCCACAAGTGCCGCCTTCCGCCGAGCAGTTGGTGGCGTAGCCGACCGGTCCGCCGGTCGCGGTGTAACAGGCCTTCGACTCACCGGAGATCGGGTCGCCGAACGTGGCGTCGGTGCACGCGGTGTCGCCGGTGGCGGTGGCCGTGGCGAACGCCCCGTAGGCGCCGTACATCACCGGCTGTCCCGCGGCGGCCGCACAAGTGCCGTTCTGGTCGGCGCACTTGGTCCAGCCACCGGCCGGGGCGCCTGCGGGCGGCAGATAGCAGGACTTGGCGACGCCGTCGATGGGATCGCCGAAGTGGGCGTTGGAGCAGGCGACGGAGCCGTTGGTGACCTGGTGGACGAAGTTGCCGTTGGCGCCGTAAGCGACGTCACGGTTGTAGCCGGGCACGGCGCAGGTGCCGTTCTCGGCCGCGCAGGCGGTGTATCCGGGCGGGCCGCCCACGTCGGCGACGTAGCAGGACTTGACGAGGTTGGCCGCCGGGTCGCCGCCGAAGGAGTCGTTGGAGCAGGCGGTGCTGCTGGTCACCGTCTTGTACGTGTACGTCCCGGCGCCGTAGGCCACCGAGCGGGTGCCGCTGAAGGAGCAGGTGCCGGCCTCGCCCGCGCACCGGGTGTAGCCCGCGCGCAGGGCACCGGTGCCGGGCTGGGTGGGTGCCGACGGATTGCCGAGGCCGGTGGCGGAGACGGTGTAGCTGCCGGGGGCGACGCCGGTGAGGTAGACGTAGGTGTCGTCCTGGCTCCCGCCGGTGATGCCGGAGGTGGGCGTGAAGGCTCCGTTCTGCCATACGACGGTGCCGTTCACGGTCACGGTGATGTCGCCGCCGAGCTTCGGGACGCCGATACGGCCGCTGCTGCCGGAGGGGCTGGAGAGGGTGGCCGAGTAGGTGCCGGCCGACGGGTCGCGGGACCAGGAGGCGTTGATGGCGCCCTGGGGCATGGTGATGCGGCCCTGGGCACTGGTCAGGTCGCCGGGGTGCGGGACGAAGCGGTAGGCGCCGGTCGCCGACTCGGGTGCGGTGCCGAGCACGTCGAAGGTGAGCGTGGAGGTGGGCGCCGTGGACCAGCCGTGGGCCAGGCTCATGAACGAACCGCCGTACGCGAGGCCGCCGTCGGACTGGATGCCCTCCCAGAACGTGCTCTTGGTGCCGATGTCGCTGTCGAGCATGTGGCCCCAGGTGCGGCGGATCTGGTCCAGGGCGGTGAAGTCGTCGTTGGCGGTGAAGCGGGCGTTCAACTCCATGCCGCCGGCGAACGGCGAGACGTTGCCGCCCCACTCCGGGGTGGTCGGGCCGTAGATGCCCCAGTTGTTGCCCAGCCCCGTGATGATGCTCTTCGACTTGGCGGTGGAGTCGCTCAACCCGTACCAGACGGCAAGGGAGTTGCCGTCCTGCGGGTACAGCCCGCTGCTCGGGTTGTCCTTGTACATGCCCTTCGAGGCGTCCCACAGCAGGGAGTTGGCCGCGGACCTGATCGCGGCGGCCTTGCTGTTCCAGCTCGCGGCGAGCGCGCTGTCGCCCTCGACCGTGGCGAGTGCGGCGCCGCCCTTGAGGGCGCCGTACAGGAGCGCGTTGGCGGAGATGTTCTCGCCGCCCTGGCCGACCCGGGCCCAGTCCTGGGTGCGGGTCACGTTGAGCAGGTTGTTGCCGTCGATCTTGTTGGTGATGAAGGCCATCCCCCGCTTGTAGTTGGACCATTCGGAGTCCAGCCACGACCGGTCGGCGGTGTACGTGTAGTACGTGGACGTCCCCAGCAGGGTCCACGTGTGGTACGTGTCCGAGCCGGTGAGGTTGAACGGCGGCCCGGACCAAGGGATTTCACCCGCGGCCGACTGCGCGTTGTACATGGTGGTGAGCGCGTTGCGGGTCGAGGTGAGGTCGTTCGAGTACGCGTACTGCGTGGGGACGGCGATGCCCATGTCGCCGGGCCACACCGTACGGTCGCGCTTCGCCCCGTCGACCAGGACGGAGTCACCCACGCCGACGGTGGCGCTGTTGTCCCAGGCCGAGGAGGGCGGGGGCCAGGCGCGGCCCTGGTTGGAGGCGATGGTGTTCAACTGCACGGTGTACGCCCCGGCGTACCAGATGCGGTTGAGCAGGTCGTCGCTTGAGGTGAAGTAGTTGGGGTAGTCGGCCGGGTTGGACTTCCCCGGTGCCGCGGTGAAGTTGAGGCTGACACCGTTGAGGTCCACCCAGCCCGAGCTGTCGAGGAAGACCGTCAAGTAGCGGAATCCGCCCCGGAGTTGGGCGGTTGGCATCGTGTAGGTGCCGTTGGCGGAGGGCGTGGCGTAGAGCGCGCCGTCCTCGCCGTCGCGGCCGCTGCTGCGGTCGCTGTTGTTGCCCACGTACAGGGACGACTCACTGAAGGCCAGGCCGACGCGTTGGTCGCTGGAGCTGGTGCCGCCGAATGACAACGTTACCAATCCGCCGACTTCTTTCCCGAAGTCGAGCGTGACGGCCGACTGCGAGCCGGTGATCCGTGTCGCCTGTCCGTTGAGGACGTTCTGCGGGTTCGCGACGCTGCCGGACGTCCGGTAGACGGCGGTCGGCTTGAGGGTGCGCGAGGTCGGCGAGTAGTTCACGGCGTCAAGTGCCGCCTTGGGAGCGGGCGTTACGGTCGCCGACGCGTCTCCGGCCGAGGGGGGCGCCGCGCCGGCGGACGACGCGGGAGCCACGGCCAGCGCGGCGGCGACCACCATGGTGAGCCCGACCAGGCGCCCCGGTCCGGGCTTTCGGTTCAGCGGTGGCCGTCGGCGGCGCATGAGTACCTCCCGGATCGGTGGGGAACCAGCTGCTCACCTCGCCCGACCGGTGACTGAATCGATTCAAAAAGATCGACCGGTGAGGCCTGGAAAGGAAGCGACAGCAGGTGTGCGAGATGACTCGCCGAAGTTCGCACCGATGATGGGCGCCCGAAAAGCGGGTGTCAACCCATCGCGTCAACCATCGACTCGCGCCTCAACTCCTCTGGAACAACCGCGCCTTGCGGCATTGACAGGGTCGCACCAAGCCGGTTCACTGCCTCGAAGACGGGTACAGGTATGGACCATTAATCCAGCACTGAATCCATTCACGCTCCGCTCGGCCCGGTGCGAGCCGTGGGCCCCAGCCGCGCCCGCCGACCGGCGTCCCCCATCGTGAAATCGAGGCGAGTTCCGGTGTCCCTACGCAGCTTCGACATCGTTGTCAGACCACGGTTCCTCAGCTTTCTGCTGACGGCCGCTCTCGCGTTCGTGGCGCTGGTCCCGGCCGCGACGCCGGCGTCCGCCGCCACCCAGGTGTGCGTCCTGGCCTGCGACACGCTCGACCCGTCGCAGGCACGACAGGAAACGTTTCCAGTGCCGGACAAGACACTCAACGGCCGGCGCGTCCAGCTCCATGTGTCCGACGCGGACGACATGGCGTGGGCCAGCATCGACAACGGCACGACCGGCGACGCGGTGTGGCTGGACCGTTCCTGGGACGGCGGCGCCACCTGGGACGGCCTGCTCGGCAAGGCGAGCATCCCGAGCACGTGGACCGGCACCAGGACGCTGATGTACAACATCACCGACCCGCGCAACCACAAGCGCGGCCTCGTCCGCGCCTGCGGCGACGCGGCCGGCGTCGGCTGCACGAACTGGGTCTACCCCACGGTCTGCGACACCGTGTGCGACGGCACGAGCGCGGGCCAGGCGGCGGGCGACGACCAGCCGGTGCCCTCAACCACCTTGTACGGCCGCGCCATTCGGCTGCACGTGGACCAGAAGAACTCGATGGCCTGGGCGAGCATCGACACCGGTGGCGCGGGTGACGAGATCTGGCTGGACCGTTCCTGGGACGGCGGCTCGACCTGGCCGGACGGCTCCTCCCTCGGCCGTACGAGCACCCCGTCCGGAGCGACCACGACCCGCACCGCGATGTACGCCGCCCGCGATCCGCGCGGCCTCCTCTACGGCGGGGCGGTCCGCGCGTGCGGCCGGGAGGCGAGCCACAACGAGGGCAGCTGCACGGCGTGGTACCGGCCCGTGCCGACCAGGGCACGAGCGGCGGCGGACACGCTGATGACGTCGTACGACCCCTACAACGGCTGGTGGCCCAGCAGTTGGTGGAACTCGGCGGCCACCCTCACCTCCGTCATCGACTTCGCGAAGACGACCGGCACGCACGACTACGACTGGGTCATCGCCCGCACCTTCGACCAGAACAAGGGCGTCTTCGCGGCCGGGACGCGGAGTTCGGACGCGATCGAGGGCGACTTCATCAGCCGGGCGATCGACGACTCGGGCTGGTGGGCGATCGCGTGGATCGACGCGTACGACTACACGCACGACGCGCGCTACCTCAACGAGGCTGTCACCATCGCCAATTACGTCCAGCAGTACTGGGACACCGGCACCTGTGGCGGCGGCGTGTGGTGGGACCGTGAGCGGACCTACAAGAACGCGGTGACGAACGGGCAGTACCTGTGGCTGACCACCGCGCTGCACCAGCGCATCGCGGGTGACACGGTCTGGCTCCAGCGGGCGAAAACGTCGGCCGCCTGGTACAAGGCCAGCGGGATGATCAACTCCTCGGGTCTGGTGAACGACGGGCTCTCCTCGTCCTGCGCCAACAACGGTTCCACCGTGTGGAGTTACAACCAGGGCCTGGCCATCGGCGCCTTCACGGAACTGTGGAGGACGACCGGCGACAGCTCGATGCTGGCCACGGCGCGGAAGCTGGCGGACGCGGCGATCAGCAGTCCGACGCTGACCTCCGGCGGGGTGCTCACCGAGTCCTGCGACGTCGGCTCGGCGTCCTGCGACGACAACCAGAAACAGTTCAAGGGCATCTTCATGCGGAACTTCGCCGACCTCGCGAAGGCCACCGGCTCCACCACCTACCAGAACTACATCCAGAAACAGGCCGACACCCTGTGGGCGCAGGACCGCACCTCCCTCAACGCCCTCGGTGAACGCTGGGCCGGCACCAGCCCGAACCAGACCGACTGGCGTACGCAGGCCAGCGCGCTCGGAGCGCTCACGGCCGCCGCGGGCTGAGGCCAGGGTGGGTGCCGGGAGGATGCAGGGTGGGTGCCTGACACCTGGGTGAACGGCAGCCTGGTTGCGCTCCTCGGACGCGACCAGGCTTGCCGCGAAGCAGCACCCGTTCACCTTCACCCGAGGAGCAGGCGATGAGCGCCACCCACACGGACACCGTGACCGTGACCTGGAACAGCAAGGCCCTCGACGAGATCGTCTCGAACGACGCGGGCCGCCCCGTCCTGTTCACCAACGCCCGGGTCCTGACGATGGACCCCCTGATCGGAACCCTGCGCGGCGCCGACGTCCTGCTCGTCGGCGCCCTGCTGGTGGGCGTCGGCCCGGGCATCATCACGGCTGCGGGGGACGACAACGCCATCGTCGTCGACTGCACCGGCATGACCGTGGTCCCGGCGGTGGTGGACGCGATCGCCCTGGCCGGCGGACGCGGCCACCGCTCGGAGTACGTCGCGACGCTGACACCGGGGAACACGGGAGACCTGCTCGTCGTACCCGACGCACTCGCCCCGGACGTGGCGGGCGCGCTGGCCACGCTGCTGACCCGCCCGGAGGAGGTCCGCGCCCTGGTGGCCGCCGGCAAGCCGGTCCTCTGGTCCGGCACGAACGCCCCCGGCCGCGCCACCGCGCCCGAGGCGGGCATCCCGGCCGCCCAGGACCTGAGCGGCAGCCCGCGCGTCGGCGTCTGGATCGACAACAACGACTTCCTGCACCAGGAGTTGACGCCCGCCGGCCGCTACGACGAGACCCGCGGCGGCCGCCCGCACGCCTACGAGGGCCGCTACTGGATCGACGGCGACCGCATCGACTACCTGGACGACCTCGGTTTCTGGGCGTTCGGCGAGTTCCGGGGCGAGGAGCTGCACCATGCGGGGTATGCGATGCGGCTCGGACCGCGGGCGTAGTGGGGGGCTGGGCGGTCCCAGGGGATCATGGGCCGCCGCTCCCCCGAACCCCGGCCGGTCGCGGCTGGAGATCCAGGGCAGCAAGGGGGCAACGGGACGGACTCCCGGCACCACGTAGTGCCGAGCCCCGTCCAGTCGAACCGATCACGCCCCGCCGCTCCCCCGAAACCCCGCACGCAACCGGGCCTCGGCCCCGATGTCCGATCGCGGATGCAAGTCCAGAGCGGCCAGAGCCGCGCCGAGCAACGGCGGGTCCGCGCACACCACCGGCCGGACCCCCGGCACCGCCTCGGTGAGGTGGTGTTCGACGTCGTCCAGGAGGGCCTTGTGGCCGGCGGCCAACACGCTTCCGCCGAGGACCACTTCGGGCTCGGGGGCGACGGCGAGTTGGAGGCGGCACAGGACCGTGACCGCCATTCTCGCGATCTCTGCCGCCAGGCGTTCCACCAGTTCCGTCGCGATCTCGTCGCCCACGTCGCGGGCCGCGAAGACCGCCGGGCAGAGTTCGCTGAGGCGGAGTGCGGGTACGTCACCGTTGTGCAGGGCGGCGGTGACGTCGGCGACCGTGGGGAGGGCGAAGTGGTCGATCACCGCCCTGCGAAGGGCCGTTCGCGGGCCGCGGCCGTCCTCCGCCCGTGCCGCGTGCCACAGCGCCGACGTGCCTACGTCGATGCCGCCGCCCCAGTCGCCCGAGATCCGGCCCAGCGCGGTGAAGCCGGTGGTGCGGCCGTCGGGGGCCACGCCGACGCAGTTGATGCCGGTGCCGCAGACCACGCCGACGCCCCAGGGGCGGCTGGCGCCGGCCCGCAGGACGGCGTAGGAGTCGTTGTCGACGCGCTGGGTGACCGCCCAGCGGCGGGCGCCGACGGCCTCGCGCAACGCCTCGATCTCGTACGGCAGATCGGCCCCGGCGAGAAAGGCCGTGATGCCGTCCACCTCGATGTCGGCCGCCACGCCCGCCGCCGCCATCGCCTCGGCTCGCAACTCGGCCAGTACGTCCATCGCCGCGTCGACGCCGACCGCCTGCGGGCGGAATCCGCCGCCCCGCGCGCGGCCCAGGATCGCCCCGTCCGTCGTCAACACGGCAACGTCCGTCTTGGAGTTGCCGCCGTCGACGGCCAGGAGCAGGCCTGTCTTCATCAGGCCCACCACAGGTGTTGGCTGTTGGCGGCGACGAGCTTCGCCGCCAACTCCTCGGCGACCTTGACCTGACCGATGAGGGGATGCGCCAGCAACGCCGTCGCGACCCGGTCGACTCCGCCGTGCAGGGCTGCTTCCAGGGCCAGTTCCTCGTAGGCCGTCACATGCGCGATGAGTCCGGCGAAGAGGGGTTCTACGGCGGTGACGGGCAAGGGAGTTGCACCCTGGGCGTCGATGCGGGACGGGACCTCGATGACGGCGTCGTCGGGGAGGAAGGGCAAGGTGCCGTTGTTGCGGACGTTGGCGACGCGGACGTCACCGGTGTCGGCGGTGAGGGCGTGCACCAGCTGCACGGCGGCCTCGGAGTAGTAGGCGCCGCCGCGCTTGTCGAGGAGGGCGGGCTTCTCCGTCAGGGCCGGGTCGGCGTACATCTTGAGCAAGTCGCCCTCCATCTCCGCCACTTGCTGGGCGCGGGAGGGTTCGCTCAGCTGCTCGCGGAGGACCTCGTCGTGGGCGTAGTAGTAGCGCAGGTAGTACGAAGGGACCACGCCCAATCGGCGGACCACGTCCAGTGGCATGCGCAGCCGGTCCGCGAGGGCCTGGCCGTGTTCGTCGAAGATGCGCGGCAGGACGTCCGCGCCGTCGAGCCTCACCGCCCGTTCCCAGGTGAGGTGGTTGAGGCCGACGTGGTCCAGGGCGACGCGCTCGTGGTCGACGCCGAGCCAGTCGGCGAAGGTGCGCTGGAAGCCGATGGCGACGTTGCAGAGGCCGACCGCCTTGTGACCGGCGTCGAGAAGGGCGCGGGTGACGATGCCGACCGGGTTGGTGAAGTCGACGATCCAGGCGTTCGGAGCGCGCTTGGCGACCCGTTCGGCGAGGTCGAGGACGACCGGGACGGTGCGCAGCGCCTTGGCGAACCCCCCGGCGCCGGTGGTCTCTTGACCGATGCAGCCGCACTCGTGCGGGAAGGTCTCGTCGACGTGCCGGGCGGCCTGGCCGCCGATGCGGAGCTGGAAGAGGACGGCGTCGGTGCCGTCGATGCCCGCGTCCGGGTCGTCGGTGGTGGTGATTTTCGCGGAACTGCCCTGGCGGGCCAGGATGCGGCGCGCGAACGGGGCGATGACATCGAGCCGCTCCGGGTCGGGGTCCACCAGGGCGATCTCGGTGACGGGCAGTCCCAACCGGGCGAATCCGTCGATCAGTTCGGGGGTGTACGTGGATCCGCCACCGACAACGGTGATCTTCAACCTTTGACTCCTGTCAGTGTGACGCCCTCGATGAAGGCCTTTTGCGCGAAGAAGAAGACGATGATCACCGGCGCCATCGCGATGAGGGTCGCCGCCATGGTGAGGTTCCACTGCACTGCATGGGAGGTCTTGAAGGTCGCCAGGCCCAGGGCAAGGGTCCAGTGGGCGGGCGTCTCGCCGGTGTAGATGAGTGGGCCGTAGTAGTCGTTCCAGGCGTTGAAGAAGGAGAAGAGCCCGACGGCGACGAGCGCCGGGCGCATCATCGGCAGCACCACCCGCGTGAGGACCCTGAGTTCGCCGCAGCCGTCGATGCGGGCCGCGTTGAGGTAGTCCTCGGGGACGGTGAGCAGGAACTGGCGCAGCAGGAACACCGAGAAGGCGTCCCCGAACAGGGACGGGAGCACCAACGGCCAGATGGTGCCGGTGAGATGGAACCTGGCCCACATCAAGTACATGGGGATGACGAGGACTTGGGGCGGCAGCATCATCATGGTGATGACGCAGAGGAAGGCCACGTTGCGCCCCTTGAAGCGCAGCCGTGCCAGCGCGTACGCGATGGGGACGCTGGACAGCAGTGTCGCGGCGGTGGCGGCGACGGCGTAGATCACCGTGTTGGCGAGCCAGGTGCCGATCGGGGCCGTGCTGAAGACCGTGCGGTAGTTGGACCACTGCCAGTGGTGGGGCCACAGGCTGGCGGTGAGGGACTGGCCGTCGGTCATGACCGAGGTCAGGAAGATGAACACGATCGGGCCGATGAAGGCGCAGGCCAGGCCGACGGCGACGGCGTGTTCGGCGATCCAGATCAGGGTCCTGCGGCGACCGGCCCGGCCGCGCGCGGCACGGTGGGGCGAGGCGGCGCGGGTCTGGTGGGCGGGTGCCGGGGCGTAGGTGGTCGTCATCGTGGCGTCTCCTCGGTGGCCAAGTCCTGTGCGGTCGTGGCGACTTCCCGATGGACGAAGCGGTACGTCATCGCGGTGACTCCTCGATGTCGAAGCCGGAGGCGCGGCGGAGCAGGACGACGGTGAAGGCCATCGCCACCACGAAGAGCACCACGGCCAGCGCGCAGGCGTAGCCCGCGTGGAACTGGTTGAAGCCGGCGATGTAGAGCTGTTGCGGGAAGGTGAGGGTGGAGCCGTCCGGATAGCCGGGCAGGGGCTGGATGTTGCCGTTCGCGACCTGCGAGGCGACCATCGCCTGGGTGAAGTACTGGAGTCCGGCGATGACCCCGGTGACGGTCGCGAACAGCACGACCGGTGAGATCGTCGGCAGCGTGACGTAGCGGAAGCGGTGCCAGGGACCGGCGCCGTCCAGTTCGGCGGCCTCGTACAGTTCGGCGGGTACCTCAAGGAGTGCCGCCAGGAAGATGACCATCATCGTGCCGCTGCCCCACAGGGCGAGCAGGGTCAGGGCCGGTTTGGACCAGTCCGGCGAGTTGAACCAGAGCGGGCCGTGGATGCCCAGCAGGCCCAGAATCCGGTTCACCGGGCCGGAGTTGGGGTTGAACATGCAGACGAAGGCGACGGTCGCGGCGACCGGCGGGGCCAGCGCGGGCAGATAGAACAGGGTGCGGAACAGGCTCGCCCCGGCCTTGAGCCGGGCGGTGACCATGGCCACGCCGAGGGCGAAGAGCACCTGCGCCGGGACCATGATCACCACCAGCCAGGCGGTGTTGCGGACGGCGTGCCAGATCAGCGGGTCGCCGTCGAGCAGGTAGCGGTAGTTGCGGAGCCCCACGAACTGGGCCTGGGAGATCATGTTCGAGTTGGTGAAGGACAGCCAGACCGTCATCACCAGGGGGTAGACGAGGAAAACGGCGAAGCCGACCAGACCGGGGGCCAGGAAGAGCAGGACGCGCAGCCGGTTGCGGCGCAGCCGCGCTTTCAACGGGGCTGTGGTGAGCGGGAGTTGGGTGACCTGGTGGGTGGCCATGACGTCACTGCCCCAGCTTTAGGGCGGCGTTGTTCTGCTTGTCGACGGCGGCCAGCCCTGCCTTCAGGTCGGGTACGCCGCCGCTCTGCCACTTCTCCACGAAGTGACCGAAGTTGGTGAGATAGGCGCCGCCGTCGCTACTGGCCGGAGTGGTGGCGGTGAGCGGGTTCTTGAAGACCTCCAGGAACGGCGCGAAGTGCGGGTCCTTGGAGAGGCCCAGCGAGGGCGAGTCGAGTGCCGCCGTGGTGGTGGGGACGTTGCCGATCCCGTCGGCCAGTGTGGTCAGCGCGTCGGTGTCGGTGGTGAGGAATTTGATCAACTTCCAGGCGGCGCCCGGATGTTCGGCGCCGCGCGGCATGCCGATCACGTTGCCGCCGACGTAACCGGCACCGTACAGCTGGGACTTGCCTTCGGCGGCCGGCATCGCAGCGGTGCCGTAGTCGACGGTGGACTTGTCGTTCTTGATGAACGCGTTGCGCCACTCGCCGTCGACCATCATGGCCAACTTGCCGGTCTCGAAGGCGTTCTGGGCGGAGAACTCGTCCCCCATGCCCGCCTTGAACGTGACCAGCTTCTTCGCGCCGAACCAGTCGAAGAGCTGCTTCTGCCAGGTCAGCGCCTGTGCGAAGGCGGGGTCGCCGCCGACGTTGGACTGACCGTCGGCGGTGAGCCACTTGCCGCCCCAGCTGGGGACCAGATGCTCGGTGAGCATCTCGTAGGCGCCCAGGTAGGGCATGAACCCGGCGGTCCTGATCGAGCCGTCCGCGTTGAAGGTGGTCAACTTCTTTGCGTCCGCCGCCAGTTCGGACATGGTCTTGGGCGGGGAGGTTATCCCGGCCTTCGCGAACAGCTCCTTGTTGTAGTAGAGGCCGAAGGTGTCGGCGAGCCACGGCATCGTGCAGCGCTTGCCGTCGAAGGCCGTGTACGACTGGACGGCCTTCGGGATCTGGTTCAGGTCCACGTGGTCGGCCTTGATGTCCGGGGTGAGGTCCTGGAAGGCCCCGCTGGAACACCAGCCGCCGACGTTCGCGGCGTTGAACGAGGACGCCACGTCGGGGGCGGTGCCGCCGCGGATGGCCTGGTTGACCTTGTCGTCGGTCTGGGCGGCGACGGCCTTGACGGTGATGTAGGGGTACTTCTTGTGGAACTTGGCCAGCACCGCGTTGACCGAGGCGATCTCGTGCGGGGAGCTGAGACCGTGCCAGAAGGTGATGGTGACCGGGGTGGTGTCGTCGGCGCCGGTGTCCGCCTTCGACGTGGCGCCGCCGGTGGTGCATGCTGCGGCCAGCAGCGCGGTGACCGCGATCAGCGACGCGGCGACGGTACGGCGGGCGGTGCGGCGGGGGCCGCGGGCGGTGCGGGTGACGGGTCCGACACGGGACTCGGACATGGGACCTCCGGCGAATTCGCTTACCACTTATTGACCAGTGGCCACATGTTGGGGCACCATTTGGTCACTGTCAAGCGAGTCCGCAGCAAGAAACCGCTGGAGAAAAGCCATCAAAGCGTTACATTGCGCCACTCGAAGTTGAACCACTGGTAAAGAAAGTTGGTAGGCATGGTCAGCGGTGAGAGCCGTTGGGAGAAGCGGGAACGCATCCGCACCCACCTCCTCGACCTGATCGAGGAGACCGGCACCGGCCGCCCCCTCCCGGGCGAGCGGCAGCTGTGCGAGGAACTCGGGGTCTCCCGCCCCACCCTGCGCGCGGTGGTCGACGACTTCGTCCGTGACGGTCTGCTCGTGCGGGAGCACGGGCGCGGTGTCTTCGTCGCCCGCGCCAAGGTCGCCCAGCACCTTAGCGGCGGCGCCCCCGGGCAGACGCAGGGCCTGGGCGTCGGCGGTGTGGACGGCACCTGGTCGAGCCGCACCCTGGACTTCAAGACCGTCGCCGCGGGGCCCCGGATCGGCCGCCGGCTGGGCACGGCGCCCAGCGAGCAGATCCTGCGGATCACCCGGCTGCGGACGGTGGACGGCGACCCGATGTGTGTGGAGACCCTGCACGTGCCGCACGCGCTGGTCCCCGGACTGACCGCCCGCGACCTGGAGACCGACTCCTTCTACCGCTTGCTGGGCCGGCGTTACGAGATCCTGCTGACCGACGCCACGCAGAGCATCGAACCGACCGTGGTCGACGAGTGGGAGGCCGAAGTCCTCGGCGTCTCCGTGCACACCCCCGCCCTGCTCTTCGAACGGGCGGCGCGGGACGCGGAGGGCCGGGTCGTCGAGTTCACCCGCTCCGTCTACCGGGGTGACCGCTACCGCATCTTCACCAGGCTGTCGTTGGCGGCCCGGCCCGACGGCGGACGCGTCGTCGACGGCTCCTGGTCGGCGGCCACCACCGTCCCCGGCGCCGACACCCTGGTCTTCGACCCCTACTGGACCAACTAGCCACCCTCACCCACGAGTTCACCGCGCCGGCCCACCGGCCGACGCGGCGATCCCGCACGCCCCCCACCAGAAAGGACCGCTCATGATGCGCCACGCTCTTACCGTGAGCGGCGTCGTGGCCTGCACGGTCACCACGCTGCTCGCCTGTACGGCCTCGGTCCCGGCCGGCGCCACCCCCTCCGCCACCTCGGGCGTCCAGCTCCAGACCTGGCTCTACCCCGGGTCGACCGGCGACTCCACCTGCACCGCCAAGAGCGAGTACGCCGACAACAGGGTGAAGACCGGCGCCCTCAATCCCGAGTACTGGTCGGTCCAGAGCAACGGCTCGGTGACCCTGGAGACCACCGCCGACGGCAGCTGCAACACCTACAGCGCGGCCAACGTCGCCGACCTCAAGGCACACTCCGCGTACCAGTACCCGACGCTCTCCGGCATGACCACCGCCGACGTCCACGCCCTGGTCAGCAGCAACAGCACCCGTACGGCAGCCGTCACCAAGGTCACCTCCCTCGTCGGCGACGCCGGGCTCAGCGGTGTCGACGTCGACCTGGAGGACTACTGGTCCTGGAGCACCGCCGACTTCACCAACTACAAAACGTTTCTGAAGCAGTTGGCCACCGCCCTGCACGCCAAGGGCAAGCGCCTCCAGGTCGACGCACCCGCGATGACCGAGGACGCCTCGTTCTACGACTACGCGGCCGTGGCCGCCACCGGCGCCGACGACGTGGTGATCATGGCGTACGACGAGGAGTTCGACACCGCGTCCGGCGCCCGCTGCCTGCCCATCAGCCCCTACGACTGGCTGAAGAAGGTCACCACCTACGCGCAGAGCAAGATCCCCGACCCGAACCGCCTGATCATCGGCGTGCCCTCCTACGGCTACAGCGCGCCCGACCCGTGCGACCTGAACTCCGTGACGGGCAACATCCAGTTCAGCGACATGAAGAAGAGCCCCGGCTTCTCCAGCAACCCGGCCACCATGGAGAGCCGCCGGGACGCGTCCTCCGGCGAGATCCGCTGGACCTCAGGCGGCGTCCTCTACGACTACGTCGACAGCGTCGCCATGGACCGCAAGCTCGCGGTCCTCAAGGGCCTCGGCGTCACCAAGGTCTCGGTGTGGTCGCTGGGTGGCGGGAACCCCTGGTTCTCCAACTGACCCACCTGATCCAACCGGTCCACCTGCTCCACCCACGGCACTGATGCGGCGGGCACCCTCGGGTTCGGGCGCCCGCCGCGTCAACTCCCCTTACTTCACAGGCATGTTGAGCACGTGGTCGCGGGAGGCGCTGACCTCGGCACGCAGTTCGGGAAGGTTCACGTCGAGCACCTGACCGTCCCACTTGCGCGGCTGCCCGTTGACGAACACGGCGGTGATGTTGCGGGCGTCCGAGCCCAACACCAGTGTGCCGATCGGGTCGTTGAGGGGCATGTTGTTGAGGTCTTCGGCCTGTACGACCAGCAGGTCCGCCTTCTTGCCGACGGTGAGGGAGCCGGTGACATCGCCGAGACCGTTGGTCCGGGCGCCCTGGAGGGTGGCGAAGTCGAGGACGTCGTGCGTGGTGATGCGGGAGAGCTCGCCTCCGGTGCCGTAGGCGGCGTTGACGGCACGCATCCGCTGGATCGCGAGCAGGGCCCGCATCTGGGTGAACAGGTCGCTGGCGAGGGCGACTTCGACGTCGATGCTCAGGCCGGGGCGGATGCCGACGGCGAGTGCCTCGTCCACCGCGGGGATCGCCGTCTCCAGGCCGATCTGCGCGTCCGAGGTGGGGGCCAGCGCGACCGTCGTACCGGACTCCCCCATCGCCTTCCATGCCCCGGTGGTCAGACCCGTGGAGTGGATCAGGGTGACGCCGGGGCCGAGGATGCCGTGCTCGGCCCAGGACAGCACGGCCTGTGACCCGGAGGCGCCGAAGACCGCGTCGACGCTGACACCGATGCCCAAGTCGGCCGCCGTACGGGCGAGTTCAGGGCCGTAGGCGAGGGCGGGGCCGGCGATCTCGTCGGTGGCCAAGGTCGCCAGGCGCAGCGTGAGGAGCTGGTCGTCGCTGCTGAAGTACTGGTCCTTGAGGCGGTTCAGGTCGGCCGGCCACTGGCGGTCCCAGTCCCCGAAGTGCGGGCCCATGGAGGCGTGGACGCCGCGGATGCCGGTGTCGCGGAGCGCTTCGATCGCCGCGTCGGAGTGCTCGCGGGTACGGGAGTTGTGCGAGAAGTCGAGCATGGTGGTGATGCCACTGTCGAGCGCGGTGAGCGCCGCCAGTCTGGTGCCGATGTACATGTCCTCGGGCCGGTAGACGGTGGCGTAACCGGCGAGCGTGGCCATCACATAGCCGCCGAGGTCGTCGACGTCGGGCATGATCCGGCGCAACTGGGCTTCCCAGGCGTGCCGGTGGGTGTCGACGAGGCCGGGAGCCAGGATCGTGCCGGAGGCGTCGACGAACACCGCGCCCTCCGCCGCCAGGTCCGGCCCGATCGCGGCGATGGAGTCACCCTCGACGAGCAAGTCGCCCTGCACAGTGCCCAGTTCCGGGTCCATCGTGACGATGGTCGCGCCGGTGAACAGGATGCGCCGACGCGGGTCGGCGGACTGACGGCGCAGCTGGTCGAGAAGGCCGGCGTTGGTGGTGTCGTCGGTGTTCATGAGAGCCCCTTTTCGGATGACGTCGGGTGACGCCGGATGACGTGTGGTCCAAGATTCGGTGCGCGTCCGCACGGCAACCAGGCCGCCGTTTCCCTGGGTGCGCCGCACCCAGGACGCTGTCCGACACGTACGGCCTCCGTCGGCTACGGCCGCCCCAGCCGGATCTCCTCCACGTCGAGCACCTCCTGGACCGCCCGCAGGACGATGTCGTCGATACGGCCGCTGTCGCGCAGGTCGGTGAGGGTGTCGCGTTTGACCTGGAGCAGGGCGAGTCGGAGGCGCCGTACGCTCTCGCGGCGGTGCGCGGAGCCGGGTGCGGGGGCCGTGCGGTCCTCGATGTCCTGGACCATACGCAGGGTGTCCTCCTCGGCCACCCCGAACCGCTCGGCCAGCTCCGGCATCGCGTCCAGGGCGGCGCTGCTCAACCGGCACCGGGCGAGGGTGAGTTCGGCGCTCTTGTCCTCGTCGGCCGGGAAGCGGGCCCGGCGGACCATGGTCGGCAGGGTGGTGCCCAGCAGCGTGAGGGTGACGACGATGACGACCGCGGTGATGAACACGACGGCGTCGCGCTGCCCGACGATACGTCCCTCGGCGGTCGTGGCGGGCACGGTCAGCGCGGCGGCCAGCGAGATGGCGCCGCGCATCCCCGCCCAGGCCAGCGGCAGCCGCTGCGGGGCGGTGATCCGACGGTCCCGCTGCTGAGGGCGCCGGTCCAGGAGCCTCACCAGATAGGGCACCGAGTAGAACCAGAGCAGCCGTGTTCCGAGCACCGCGACACTCACCGCGAGGGCGGCGATCGTCGCCTGCAACAGGGACACGGACGTCAACGCCCGGACGGCGGCGGGCAGTTGGATGCCGACGAGGACGAACAGGGCGCCGTTCAGCAGATAACTCGCCACTTCCCAGAAGGCGACGGCCTGGACACGGGCCTCGGACCCGATGACACGCGGCCCGAACCAGGCGGACACCAGACCGCAGACGACGACCGCCAACACACCGGACGCATGCAGGAGTTCGGCCGGCAGATAGGCGAGGAAGGGGGTCGCGACGCTCAGCACACTGTGCAGCAGCGGCTCGGGCAGCCGACGCCTGACCGGGATCAGGAGCAGGGCGACCGCCGCGCCGGTCAGGATGCCGCCGGCGTAGGACGCGACGAAGGCGAGGGCCGTGCCGGACCAGGAGAAGGGATGCTCGGCGGTGACGACGTCGATGGTCACGGCGAGCAGGACCAGCGCCGTCCCGTCGTTCAGGAGACTCTCGGTGCGCAGCACGGTCAGGATGCGGCGCGGCATCGCCTTGGCGACCGCGGCGACGGCCGCCGCGTCCGTCGGAGCGAGCACGGCACCGAGGACGAACGCGATCGGCCAGCCGTAGCCCAGCGCGTGGGCCACGACTGCGACCGCGACGGCGGTGGCGAGGACCAGCCCGGTGGACTGGAGCGCGATGCTGCGGAAGTTGTTGCGGATCTCCCGCACCGAGGAGGTCAGCGCCTCCCAGTACAGCAGCGCGGGCAGGAAGAGGAACAGGACGACGTCCGGGGACAGCGCGAACGACGAGAAGGACGGTGTCAGCCCCACGAGACAACCGACAGCGAGCAGCACCAGGGGTTCGCTCAGGCCCGTACGCCGCGACAGCCAGCCCATGAGCAGGACGGCGGCCGCGACGGCGACGATCAGTTCCAGGCTGTCCACGTCGGTCACCTCGGCCGCGGGCCGGTGCCCTCCCGGTACAGGACGAGGTGCTCGTGGAAGAGCACGCCGTCGCGGACGTCACCGGTGGCGGTGAAGCCGGTGTCGTCGACGTAGTCGATGTGGTCGCCGGTGACGGTGTAGCTGCCGGTGTAGGCGCTCCGCCGGTTCCCGCGGGCCTCGTCGTAGCGGCCGTTCGGGAGGAGTTCCTGCCGAATGTGCCCGTCCACCGTCACCCACATACCGACGAAGGGGTGCGGTGCTGCGTTCGTGTTCATGGCTCCACGGTCGCGTTCCCGCACACGGGTAACCAGGCCACACCTCTCCTGGGTGTCCGGCACCCACCTTCAGGCCTTCAGAAGATGACCAGCACCGGGCCGTCGGAAGGGCCGGGCACGAAGACGAGCGGCGGGGTCGGCCAGTGGTCGGAGAGGGTGGGGTCGATGCCTTCCATGCCGTAGAGCCGCCATCGGTAGAGGCTGAGCTCGCTGAGCAGCATGACGGCGGTGCCGATGAGGAGGGCGGTGGTCAGGCCCAGCCATTGCACCAGGGCCCCCACACGGGGGCGGCGACGGCCTGGCCGCCCTGGAAGACCAGCAGACGGCGAGTCCGCGGGCCCGGACCCAGCCCGGCAGCCGGGTCTGCATCGCCGCGTTGAGGGTGGACAGGGCACCGATCCAGGCCACTCCCGCGGGCAGCAGCGCGAGCATGGCGACCCAGGTGACGTGCACGGTCGCGAGGACCAGCAGGACGAGGGCGAACATGACGGCGCCTGCGGCCAAGATGCCGTTGATGCCGAGGTGTTGGCGCAGCCACGGGGCGAAGTGGGCGGTCGAGAAGAAGTACGGCAGCTCAGCGAGGGTCGGGCCACCAAGCCGCCGTAAAACCGGACCCGCCCGTGGGACCGGTCCAGCGGTTGGTCAGAAGCAGCCGTCGAGTGGGTCGAGCGCGCCGCCAACCTGGTGCGGGATGCGGTCGAGGTCGCCGCGCCGCTCGCGCCAGGCACGCTGCTCCTCGGAGTCGGCGGCGGCGTCGGTGAAGGCGCGGGCCTGCCGTGCACCGGGTACCTCTGACGCGGCTTGGAATCCGCCGAAGCGGGCTACCGGGCTCCACGCGGGGCTGATCTCCGGGAGCGGGGCGGCGATGTTCTCGTAGTCCCCGACCGCGTGCACGACCTTGCCGCCGGCCACGGTGAGGAGGGCCTCGATCCGGTCGATGTCCTCGTCGGCGACGGAGAAGTAGTCGGCGGACAGCACGGCCAGGTCGCCGTACTTGCCCTCGGTGATGGTGCCCTTGACGTCGGCCTCGCCGGTGAGGTGGGCACCCGCGCTGGTGTACATCCCCAGGGCGGTGGAACGGTCCACGCGGTTCTCGGCCGGGTAGAGGAGGGTGTCACCGACGGTGCGGCCGGTGACCAGCCAGGACAGGGACAGCCAGGGGTTGTAGCTGGAGACGCGGGTGGCGTCGCTACCGGCGGCGACCAGCAGGCCGGTGTCGCGCATGGCGCGGATCGGGGGCGCGGTCGCGGCGCGCTCGGCGCCGTAGCGGTCGATGAAGGCCTTGCCCTGGAACATCATGCGGTTCTGCACGGAGACGGCGCCGCCGAGGGCGTTGATCCGTTCCAGACTGCTCTGGCTGACGGTCTCGGCGTGATCGAACAACCACCGTGTCCCGTCCGGGAATCCGCCGTCCGCGGCGATCTCCTCGAAGACGTCGAGGTCCTGGCGGATCGTCTCGTCGTAGGTGGCGTGGAGGCGGAAACCCCAGCCGTTGTCGAGCAGCAGCCTGGCCGCCGCCTCCAGGTCCTGGCTTGCGCGGGCGGTGAGTTGGGGGCGGGGCTCGGCGAAGTTCTCGAAGTCGGCCGGGGACCAGGCGAGGTTCTCCCCGGCGCCGTTGCAGCGCAGCCACTCGTCTCCGTCGCCGGGGCTGACCATGCCGATCCAGCGGCGCAGGTCGTCGAGTTCCTGCCCGGCGGTCTGCGGGAAGAGGTGATAGGCGATACGGACGGTCAACTCGCCGCGCTCTGCCAGCTCGGTGACGGCCGCGTAGTTGTCGGGGAAGTTCTGGAAACCGCCGGCGGCGTCGATGGCACTGGTGATGCCGAAGCGGTTCAGCTCGCGCAAGTAGTGGCGGGTGGACCCGAGTTGGTCCTCGGGGGCGAGGATCGGGCCCTTGGCGAGGATGGAGTAGAGCAGCCCGGCGGCAGGGGCCGCGAGCAGCACACCGGTGGGATTGCCCGCGAAGTCGCGGACGATCTCGCCGCCGGGCGGATTCGGGGAGTCCCGTGTGAAGCCGACGGCCTCCAGCGCGGCCCGGTTGAGTATCGCCGACTGGTACAAGTGCAGGACGAATACAGGGGTGTCGGGGGCGGCGGCGTTCAACTCGGACACGGCCGGCAGCCGCTTCTCCGCGAACTGTTCCCCGGTCCAGCCCCCAACTACGCGCACCCACTGCCCAGTTGGTGTCCGCTCGGCCTGCTCCCGCAGCATCCGCAGGGCGGTGCGCAACGACCGTACGCCGTCCCACCGCAGTTCGAGCAGATAGTTCAACCCGCCCCGGATGACGTGCAGATGAGAGTCGTTGAGCCCGGGAATCACCCGACGGCCGAGCGCGTCCACGACACGGGTGGCCGGGCCGATGTGCGGGGCGACGGTCGCGTCATCTCCTACGGCGGTGAAGACACCGTCGGTGACGGCCACGGCGGACGCGGCCGGGCGGGCAGGGTCACCGGTGTGGATACGGGCGTTGCGGACGACGAGCTCGGCGGGGTGCCGGACCCCGTCGTGCGGACGTACGCCTCCCACGGGCATGGTGCTGCTGGACACGTCGGCTCCTCGGTCGGGTCGGTCGACTGGCTGGCTGGCTGGCCGCGCACCTCGACGCTAGGTTTGCGAGAATGGATCGGTCCAACACATGGTTCTGCTCGTACCGATCCATAAGAGAGATGGATGAAGAGATGAGCGCGCGATGGACCTGAGGCACCTGAAGTACTTCCTCGCCGTCGCCGAGACCCGCAACTTCACGCAGGCCGCGGCCAGTTGCTACGTCGCCCAGTCCGCCCTGAGCCAGCAGATCGCCCGGCTGGAGAAGGACGTGGGCGCCCAGCTGTTCAGCCGCACCAGCCGTTCCGTACGTCTGACGGCCGCCGGGGAACTCCTCGAACCGCTGGCCCGCCGCATCCTCGCCGACGTCGACAACGCCAGGGCGGCCCTCGACGCGCTGTCCGGGCTGCGGCGCGGGCGGCTGCGCCTCGGCCTCGTCCAGACGCGCGCCTCCTCTGTCGACCTGGTCGAGGTGATGGCCGACTACCACGCCCGCTACCCGGGCATCGACTTCCATGTGACCAACGCGCCCAGCGCGGAGATGGCCGCGTCGGTCCTGGCCGGGGACCTCGACATCGCGATCGTCGGCCTCGGGCCACGGCAGATCCCGGACGGGCTCGACCACCAGGTCCTGGCGGCCGACCCGCTGGTCCTGATCGTGCCCGCCGACCACGCGCTGGCCGACGCGGACGCCGTCGACCTCGCCGACCTGCCGGAGAGCCACCAGCTCATCCAGTTCACCCGGGGCAGCGGACTGCGCCGCCAGGTGGAGGCCGCCTTCGCGCGTGCCGGAGTGGAGCCCGGCCAGCACTTCCAGGTCGGCCAGATACACGACATGATCCGGCTGGCCGCGCGGGGCATCGGCGTGACGGTCGTACCGCGGTCGTCCGTGTTCGACGGGTCGGTCCTCCCGAGCGTCGAAGACGCCCGGAGTGCTCTGCCGTACGGCGCCCGCGCGCTGCGTATCGCGGACGAGGCGGCGGTGCACACCATCTGCGTGGTGCACGACAGCAAACGGCTGGCGCCGGCCGGGGCCGCGTTCCTCGAAGTGGTGGAGCGGCACGCGATCAGGGGATAGGCGATCGATCGCTCCGAGAGATTGCTGCACCCGCATCCATATGTTGGACGAAACGCTCCGTGCGGGGTGAGGCTCGAAGAGGAAGCCGGGAGACCGGGAGACCTCCAGCGAATGGGAGCAATGCCATGCCTGCCGCACTGCACGACGCGTGGACCACGGTCGTCCCCGACATGAAGGACCGGCACGGCCCGCTCCCTCCGCTGATGCTCGCGCTGACGGTGGTGACCGGACTCGTGGACGCCTTCAGCTATCTGGTCCTGGGCCATGTCTTCGTCGCCAACATGACCGGCAACGTCGTCTTCTCCGGCTTCGCGATCGCCGGGGCGGCCGGCTTCTCCCTCGCCGCCTCGCTCGCCGCACTGGCCGCGTTCGCCGTCGGCGCCCTGATCGGCGGACGGCTCGCGCACGGGGCCGGCGCCCACCGAGGACGGGTCCTGCACCTGGCGCTGCTGCTGGAGACGACCCTGGTCCTGGCGGCGTACGTCGTCGCCCAGGTCGCCGACATCTCCCACGTGAGCACGGCCGTCCAGTACGCCCTGATCGCGCTCCTCGGACTGGCGCTGGGCGTGCAGAACGCCACCGCCCGCGCCCTGGCGGTACCCGACCTGACCACGACCGTGCTGACGCTCACCATCACCGGAGTCGCCGCGGACAGCCGTCTCGCGGGCGGCAAGGGCAGCAAGGTCGGCCGCCGGGCGCTCTCCGCCGGAGCGATGTTCGTGGGCGGTCTGGCAGGTGCCGTCACGGTCGAGCACGGCGGCCGGGCCCTGCCCCTGCTGTTCGCCGCGCTGCTCCTTGTGTCAGCCTCCGTCACCGCGTTCGTGCTGACGCACTCCGACGCCTCCTGGACAAAGCCGCTGTGACCAGGGACCCCGCGTGGCGGCGCACGTTCCACTCGGCCCTCCTCGAACTCGCCCTGACCGCAGTCATGTTGTTCGTCGTGGCGACCACGGTCCGCTGGCTGCTGGGCACCATCGACCCGGCGAACGGCGGCTGGTGGAACACCCCGGAGGGCAGACTGCTCGCCGTGGCCCCGCTCTCCGGCTACACGGTCACCGCCGTCATGCTCTCCCCCTGGGGCCGGGTGACCGGCGGCCACGTCAACCCGGCGATCACCCTCGCGATGTGGCGCTACGGCCGTACCCCGGGCCGCGAGGTCGCGCCGTTCATCGCCGGTCAACTGATCGGATCGCTGCTCGGCATTGCGGCCGGACGACTGCTCTGGGGCCCGGTGTTCGCCTCCCCTGCCGTGGCCTTCGCCGTCATCAGACCTGCTCCCGGCTGGAGTTGGGCCGCCGTCGCCGTGATCGAGACCGCCACGATGTTCGTCATCGTCGCCGTCGCCGGAATCGGCGTCTCCAGCCGCCGACTTGGTCCCTTCACCCCGTGGGCGGTCGGCACGATGATCGCCACCCAGATCATCGCGTTCGGCACCCTGTCGGGCGGAATCGCCAACCCGGCAAGGGAGTTCGGGCCGGCTGTGTTCGCCGGGGCGCCCTCTCTCCTGCCCGTCTATCTGCTCGCCCCGCCGCTCGGGGCGCTCGCGGCAACGGTCCTGATCAACCGGATCAACGCCCACCGCCGCACGACCGCACGGATACCGGCCGCGATGGAACCGGCGTCAGCTCCCCACGCGTAGCCGAAGCCCTAGCGGGAGCGCCAGCCGAAGCGTTTACCGAAGCCCTTGCCGAACCTCTTCCGTGAGGCGGAAGACCTGTTGCCGCACCGTGCCGCCCGTCCCGAAGATGTGGCCACCACCAGAGACGGGAGCCGCAAAGATGCCGCACACCACCGCCTTCGCCAGGAACCAGTGGTACGTCGCCGCCTACAGCCACGAGGTCGGCCGCGACCTGCTCGGCCGGACGATCCTCGGCGAACCCCTCGTCTTCTACCGCACCGAGGACGACAACACCGCCGTAGCCCTGCACGACCGGTGTGTGCACCGGCGGTTCCCGCTCTCCGAGAGCCGGCTCGACGGGGACCGGATCGTGTGCGGGTACCACGGGTTCACGTACGACACGACGGGCACCTGCGTGTACGTGCCGGGGCAGAAACGCATCCCCCGCACCGCCCGCGTCGCCTCCTACCCGGTGGTCGAGCAGGACGCGCTGGTCTGGGTGTGGATCGGCGACCCCGCCCTCGCGGACCCGCAGGTCATCCCCCGCGCCCCGCACCTCGCCTCCCCCGACTGGGTCACGGTCAGCGGCATGGAACCGATCGACGCCGACTACGGTCTCCTCGTCGACAACCTCCTCGACCTCTCCCACGAGACGTATCTGCACGGCGGTTACATCGGCTCCCCCGAGGTCGCCGAGACGCCGATCACCACGGAGGTCGACGAGGGCGCGGGCGTCGTACGGGTGAGCCGGCACATGGACGACGCCGAGTGCCCGCCGTTCTACGCCAAGTCCACTGGAGTACAAGGGCGGATCACTCGCTGGCAGGACATCGAGTACCACGCGCCCTGCCTGTATCTGCTGCACAGCCGTATCGCCCCGGTCGGCGTACTCCCCGAGGAGGACGGCAGCGACCCGAACGGCTTCCACACCGAGATCACCTACGCCATCACGCCCTCGTCGGACGGCAAGGTGTACGACTTCTGGGCGGTGTCGCGCGACTGGGCCACGGACGACGCCGAGGTCACCGAGTTCCTGCGCGGCAACAACCACACCGTCGTCATGCAGGACGTCGACGCGCTCAACCTCCTTCAGAAGACGCTGGGTTCGGAGCGCGGCGGCTACCAGGAGCTGAGCATCAACATCGACACCGGTGGTCTCGCGGCCCGCCGTATCCTCGCCCGGCTGGTCGAGGAGGGCGCCAAGCCCGTGGAGAAGGTCCAGTGACCGCTCCGACGGGCGAGGTCTACCGCATCGACTGGCTGCCGGGGACGGACACCCTGCACGGCACCTGCCACTGCGGCCGCGAGCACACCTCGCAGGACCCGATCGAGATGTGGGAGTGGATGCTCGCCCACCCCAACGGCCACTCGGTCGACCCGGCCTACGGGGTCGGCTCGGCTGACGATCCACAGGGAGTCGGAGCATGACCACCTACGAGGCCGAACTCGTCGTAGACCGGCGGGAGTTGGTGGCCGACGGCGTCCTCGCCCTCACCCTGCGCCACCCGCTGGGCGAGCAACTCCCGGTCTGGGAACCGGGCGCCCACATCGACGTCGTGCTCGGCCCCGACCTGGAGCGCCAGTACTCACTGTGCGGCGACCCGGCCGACCGTACGGCGTGGCGGATCGCGGTGCTGCGGGAGCCGGACGGGCGGGGCGGATCGGCGTACGTGCACGGGCAGTTGGGGCTCGGCGACAAGGTGCGGGTACGCGGGCCGCGCAACCACTTCCGGCTGGAGCCCGCCCCCCGCTACCGCTTCGTCGCGGGCGGCATCGGCATCACGCCCCTCCTGCCGATGCTGGCCGCGGCGGAGGCGACGGGTGCGGAGTGGAGCCTGCTCTACGGCGGTCGCACCCGCAACTCCCTGGCGTTCACGGAGGAGTTGGGCCGCTACGGCGAGCGCGTCACCGTCGCTCCGCAGGACGAGGTCGGGCTGCTCGACCTGCCGTCCGTCCTCGACGACGTACCGGACGGCACTCTTGTCTACTGCTGCGGTCCCGGGCCGCTGCTCGACGCGGTCGAGGCACGGTGTCCCGGCGGCATCCTGCATGTGGAGCGGTTCCAGCCGAAGGCCCAAGTGGCGGGCGCCGACAGCGAGTTCGAGGTCGTGCTGGAGCAGAGCGGCAGGACGGTCACCGTCCCGGTGGGCGTGTCCGTCCTCGACACCGTGCGCGCCGCCGGTGTCGAGGTGCTGTTCTCCTGCACCGAGGGCACCTGCGGGACCTGCGAGACCGACGTCCTCGAAGGCACCCCGGACCACCGCGACTCGGTGCTGAGCGAGGAGGAGCGGGCGGCCGGCGAGACGATGCTCATCTGCGTCTCGCGCTGCCTGGGGAAGCGGCTGGTGCTGGATCTGTGATCCTCGGGTCCGCCTCGATCGCGGCCGCCACCATCACGCCATCGCGCCCCCGCCACCACCACGCCGCTCCGGTCCCGCACCGGGGCGGCGATCTCTCTTCCAGCACACCAAGAGCGCACTTCGATAACTGTCAACAATATTGTGAGCACTAGCCATTGACCTGGCCGTGCAGAGGGCCCTACGTTCCCGCTCAGCACCAGTTGAGCACCACTGTGCGGAGTGCGCACAGCCTGTCGGAACAACGTCGTCTGCACAGGAGATGCCATGCGTCGTCTGCTCGTCGGCCTCGCGGTCGGAACAGTGCTGGTCGCCGCGTCGGCCTGCGGTTCGTCCGGCAACGGAGCGTCGGACAAGAACAGCTCGTCCACCGGGACCACCACGGTCAAGGTGGGGGTCATCCCCATCGTCGATGTCGCCCCGCTCTACCTCGGCCAGAAGGAGGGCTTCTTCAGCAAGCACGGCCTGAAACTGTCGATGACCCTCGCGCAGGGCGGCGCGGCCATCGTGCCGGGTGTGGTCAGCGGCCAGTTCCAGTTCGGCTTCTCCAACATGACCTCCCTGATGCTCGCCCAGACCAATGGCGTCCCCGTGAAGGCCATCGCCAACGGCGTCGCCTCAACGGGCGTGTCGGGCAAGGACTTTGGGGCCCTCGTGGTCAAGAAGGGCAGCTCCCTCAAGTCGGCGAAGGAGCTGGAGGGCAAGAAGGTCGCGGTCAACACGCTCAAGAACATCAACGAGACGGCCGTACGAGCATCGGTCCGCAAGGCCGGCGGTGACCCGGACAAGGTCAAATTCGTCGAGCTGGCCTTCGACCAGATGCCGGCCGCGCTCGACAAGGGCCAGATCGACGCCGCCATGGCCGTCGAACCCGCGCTCACCACCATGTTGAACCAGGGCGCCACCCAGATCGCCTGGCCACTGGTCGACGTGGCGAAGAACCTCACCGTCGCCATGTACTTCACGTCGACGGCGTACGCCTCGAAGAACCCGGACATCGTGAAGAAGTTCCAGGAGGCCACCGCCGAGTCCCTGGCCTATGCCGACGCCCACCCGGACGAGATCCGCCAGATCGTCGCCACCTACACCAAGGTCCCCGCCGGCGTGCTGGCCAAGGTGATCCTGCCCAAGTGGCCCGCCGATCCGAACCGTTCCTCGATCGAGGCGCTGGAGAAGCTGAGCGAGACCGACGGCCTCTTCAAGAAGACCCCCGACCTGAACACGCTGCTCCCGTGAAAGGACTGAACACCGCACTCGGTGCGGCCGGACTCGCGGCCTTCCTCGCCCTCGGCGAGGTCGTGCCGCGCGTCGGTATCGTCAAGGAGGCGTACTTCCCGCCGACCAGCAGGATCGCGTCCGCGTTCTGGGACGAGCTCAAGGACGGCACGTTCTGGTCCGCGCTCGGCGACACCCTCACCGGCTGGGCCCTGGGCCTCGCGATCGCCGTCGGCGCGGGCATCGTCGTCGGCGTCCTGCTCTCCGTCGTCCCCCACCTCCGCGAGGCGACGGCGTCGACGGTCGAGTTCCTGCGCCCGATCCCGTCGGTCGCCCTCATCCCGCTCGCGGTGCTGTTGTACGGCACCGAACTGAAGTCGGTGCTGTTGCTCGTCGTCTACGCCTCCTTCTGGCAGATCCTGATCCAGGTCCTCTACGGCGTCCAGGACGTCGACCCGGTCGCCGAGGAGACGGCACGGTCGTACGGTCTCGGCACCTGGGCCCGGGTCCGCCACGTGCTGTGGCCGAGCGCGCTGCCGTACGTCATGACGGGCGTGCGACTGGCGGCGGCCGTCGCGCTGATCCTCACGATCACCGCCGAACTGGTCATCGGGGCACCGGGGTTGGGCGCGACCATCGCGGTCGCCCAGACCTCTCAGGCCGTGCCCGAGATGTACGCGCTGATCGTGGTGACCGGTCTGCTGGGGCTGCTCATCAACGTGGGCGCGCGTACGGTGGAACGGCGGGCGCTGGCCTGGCACCAGTCCGTGCGCGGGGAGGTGGCGGTGTGAGTCGGGCTCTGCTCCGGCTGCTGTACGCGGTCGCGCTGCCGGCCGTACTGGTCGCCCTGTGGTGGCTGGCATCGGACGGCAGCACCAACGTGTACTGGCCGCCGCTGCGCACGATCCTCAAGACCTTCCCCGACGTATGGACCGGCGACCGGCTGAGGACGGACGTGCTGCCCAGCGTCCTGCGGCTCTCGGCCGGTTACGCCACGGCGGCCGTCGTCGGGGTCGCGCTCGGCACGGTGATCGGCTCGTACCGGCGGGTGCGCGCGGTGTGCGAACCGGTCCTGGAGTTCCTGCGCGCGGTCCCGCCACCGGTGCTGGTCCCGGTCATCATGCTGTTCGCGGGCATCGGCGACACGATGAAGATCGTGGTCATCGCGAGCGGCTGCGTCTGGCCCGTCCTCCTCAACACGGTCGAGGGCGTCCGCGCGGTCGACCCCGTCATGAAGGAAACAGCCCTCTCCTACGGCGTCACGGGCGTCGCCCGGCTGCGCACGCTGGTGCTGCGCTCGGCGAGCCCGCAGATCTTCGCGGGGCTGCGCCAGGCGCTGTCCATCGGGATCATCCTCATGGTCATCAGCGAGATGTTCGCGGCCACCGACGGGCTGGGTTTCACCATCGTCCAGTTCCAACGCAGCTTCGCCCTCCCCGACATGTGGACCGGCATCCTCGTTCTCGGCATGCTGGGATTCCTGCTCTCCGTCGTCTTCCAGGTGGTCGAGCGGCGGGTGCTCGGCTGGTACCACGGCCTGCGCGCCGCCGCCCGCCGGTCCCCGTGAACATCGTGAAAGGGCGGTCCATGCACGCGCAACTCGACGTATCAGGCCTGAAAAAGGTCTACGAGGGTTCCGGCCGCCGGGTGGAGGCGGTGCGGGACCTCACCTTCACCGTCGACGCCGGCGAACTCGTCTGTCTCGTCGGTCCGTCGGGCTGCGGCAAGACCACTCTGCTGAAGTGCATGGGCGGACTGCTCACCCCGACCGCGGGCGAAGTCCTGCTGGGCGGAAAGAAGGTGAGCGGGCCGCCGCCCGGGATGGCGTTCGTGTTCCAGGAGTACGGGCGCAGCCTCTTCCCCTGGATGCGGGTCGGCGAGAACGTCGAACTGCCGTTGAAACAGAAGGCGTTGAGCAAGGCGCGCAGGCGGGAGCTGGTCGCGGACGCGCTGGAGTCGGTGGGGCTGGCGGATGCCGCGGGGGCGTATCCATGGCAGCTGTCCGGCGGTATGCAGCAGCGGGTCGCGATCGCGCGTGCGCTGGCGTACGAGCCCGACGTCCTGCTGATGGACGAGCCGTTCGCGGCGGTCGACGCGCAGACCCGGGCCGATCTGGAGGATCTCGTACGGGGGTTGTGGCGGGAGCGCGGCATCACGATCCTGTTCGTGACGCACGACATCGACGAGGCCGTGTACTTGGGCGAGCGGGTGGTCGTGCTGTCCGCGTCGCCGACCGTCGTGCAGGAGCAGCTGAAGGTCGATCTGCCCGTGGAACGCGACCAGTTGCACACCCGGGTCGCCCCGCGCTTCGCCGAACTGCGGACCCATGTGTACGAGCAGATCCAGGCGGCGAAGCGCGGGACTCTCCCCGTTCAGGAAAGGCTCACGACGTCGGATACGCCTCCACTTCACTGAACTGCGCTGCGGGCCAGCCGGTGTTGGCGGTGACGTTGAGCCGCAGATAGCGGAGGTTCGTGCTGCTCGGCAGGGCCACGGTGACCGTGTTCCCGGTCGCCGGGTCGAAGCGGTAGCCGGTGGAGCCGACGACGGTCGAGTAGGCCGAGCCGTCGGTGCTGCCCAGCACGGTGACGGTCTGCGTGCGGGCGCTCCACGCGGAGGACGGCGGCAGCTTCAGCACCACCCTCCGTACGGCCTGGGCGGAGCCGAGGTCGACCGTCCAGGCCTGCGGGAAGGCGTTGTTGGCGGACTCCCAGTAGGAGGTGGCGTCGCCGTCGACCGCCTTGCCCGGCGTGTAGACGTCCTGCGAGCCGGTCGCGGTGGCCGGGCGGCTCTTGGCGAGGTTGGTGTTCTGGTCCGGGGGCGGGTTGCCCTGGCCGGGCTGCGGCCAGGTCGAGCAGTCCGACCAGGTGCTGCTCCAGCCGGAGTTGCCGCCGCCGTCGGCGAGGCTGAAGACCCCGGAGCCGGACGGGTAGGGGCAGTTGTAGATGCCGGCCGCGCCGACGCCGGTGGCCTGCGTGTTGCTGAACTTGGCCGCGCCCTGCGCCTCGGCCTGGACGACGACCGTGCCGGCGTTCCGCACGGTGGCGCCGTTCACGGTGACGTTGCCGGTCGAGTAGCCGTGCCCGCCGCCGGACACGAACTCGAAGGCGCTGTACGGGCTGTCGGTGATCGTCGTGTTGGTGATGTTGACGGTCGCGTTGACCGCGCTGTCGTAGGAGTCGACGCGCAACGCGCCCATGGGATGGCCCCAGTTGGGGTTGATCGCGCCGGTGCGGACGAGGGTGTTGCCGTCGACCGTGATGGTGCCGGCGAGCGGGGAGAAGGGGTCGAGGAACTTCTGGTTGGAGATCGCGATGCCGCTGCCGAGGGCGTTGGTGTCGGAGATCAGGTTGTTCCTGACCGCGATGTTCGTGCCGCCGTAGATCGCGATGCCGTTGGCGAGGTTCGGCTGCGAGATGGTGTTGTTCTCGAAACTGCTGTTGGTGTCCGGGGAGTTGAGCGACCACATGGCGAGGGAGTCGTCGCCCTGGTTACGGAGGAAGTTGTTGCGGACGATGACGCCGTGGGCGGTGCCGTTGAGGTTGAGGCCGTCGGCGGTGGTGTCGAGGACGCGGTTGTTCTCGACGACGAGGTTGTCGTTGTTGCCCGTCAGCCAGAAGCCGACCTTCAGGTGCTGGATCCACATCCCGGAGACCGAACTCCCCGGTCCCAGCGCCCCGTTGACGAAGTTGTCCGGGTTGGAGTCGACGCGCTCGGTGACCTCGCCGATGACGGCGAAGTCCTTGATGTGGACGCCGCCGGAGGAGCTGGACTGGTCGATGAAGCGCGAGGTGTGCACGACCGAGTACCACTGGCCGGCGCCCTGGAGCGTCACGTTCTGCACACCGCTGAGGGAGGAGGTGAGCCGGTAGTCGCCCGGCGGGATCCACACCACTCCCCCTTGGGCGGCGGAGATGGCGTCGCGGAACGCCTGGGTGGAGTCGCCCGCGCCGCTGGGGTCGGCGCCCTTGGAGACCACGGACACCGAACCGGCGGGCTGGGTGGCGGCCCCGCCGACCTGCTCGAAGTCGGCCACGTCGACGGTGACTTGGGTGCCGGTCGACACGAACGCGACCTTGTCGCCCTGCTGGACGTTCTGGCCGAGCAGGAGCCGGGAGTTGTCGAAGAAGTGGTGCGTCTTGGCGCCCGCGATCCAACTGGTGTCGATGTACGAGTACTTGGACGTGACGGCGAGCGTCTTGTTGATCTTCACGCCGTTGACGTACACGTCGACGGTGCCGCTCTGACCGTCCGGGACGCTGTAGGACACGTTCACGGCGTTGGCCGCGCGCGGCACGGTGAACTCGACGCGCTGCCCGGAGGCGAGCCGTACGGCCTGCCGTCCGGAGGCCTCGGAGGCGAGGGTGCCCTGGGTGTAGTCGGGGCCGATCCTGGTGCCGGTGGTGGTGGCCGACTCGGCCTCGACGGAGGTGAAGGGGAGGGAGGCGCCCGAGGCGGCGTGGGCGGCGGCGGGGGTCAGGGCGACGAGCGTACCGGCGGCGAGCGCGACGGCCGCACCGATCATTGGCATGCGCCTGACAGATTTGAGCATGGTGCTGTGCATGTGCTGATCCCTTCAGGGTGGGGGTAAGGGGATAGCGGATGTGGGGCGGTGGTCGACAGCCGACAGTCACCGGTCGACAGTCGGCAGTCGGCGTTACGCGGTCTGCAGCCAGGCCGCCGTGTCCCGCGGCAGGCGTCCCTGGTCGTCCAGGGGGCCGCTGGTCAGCAGGGACCGGGTGTGTGGGGGGAGGTCGGCGGGCGTGTCTGCGAGGTTGACCACGCAGAGCACGCCCTCCGCGCGGGCGAAGGCGAGGACGCCTTCGGGGGCGGGCAGCCAGGTGAGGGGGCCGTCGCCGAAGACAGGACGGAGGCGGATCGCCTCGCGGTAGAGGTTGAGCATGGAGTCGACGGTCCGCTGCTGACGGTCGACCGCATACGATGTCCAGCCGACCGGCTGCGGCAGCCACGGTTCGCCGCGCGAACCGAAGCCCGCGTACGGCGCCCCCTCGGCCCACGGCAGCGGCACCCGGCAGCCGTCGCGGCCGGGGTCGGTACCGCCGGACCGGAAGTACATCGGATCCTGTATGCGGTCGGCCGGCAGCTCGACCTCGGGGAGTCCCAGCTCCTCCCCCTGGTAGAGGTAGACCACCCCGGGCAGGGCCAGCGACAGCAGCGCGGCGGCCCTGGCGCGCCGGGTGCCCAGCGCGAGGTCGGTCGGGGTGCCGAAGGCCTTGGTGGCGAAGTCGAAGCCGGTGTCGGCGCGGCCGTAGCGGGTGACCGTGCGGGTCACGTCGTGGTTGCACAGGACCCAGGTGGCGGGCGCGCCGATCGGGGCGTGCTCGGCAAGGGTCTCGTCGATCGAGGTGCGCAGTCGCTCCGGGTCCCAGGGGCAGGACAGGAAGGCGAAGTTGAAGGCGGTGTGCAGTTCGTCGGGGCGCAGGTAGCGGGCGAAGCGCTCGGTGTCGGGGAGCCAGACCTCGCCGACGAAGACGGCGCCATACTCGTCGGCGACGGCCCGCCAGGAGCGGTAGATGTCGTGGAGTTCGTCGCGGTCGACGAAGGGGTTCGGGTCGCGGCCCTCGACGAAGTCGGGCAGCGCGGGGTCCTTGGCCAGCAGCGCCGCCGAGTCGATGCGGACGCCTTCGACACCGCGCTCGAACCAGAAGCGCAGGATGTCCTCGTGCTCCTGACGCACCGCCGGGTGGGCCCAGTTGAGGTCGGGCTGTTCGGGGGTGAACAGGTGGAGATACCAGTCGCCGTCGGGGAGGCGGGTCCACACGGGTTCGGTGGAGCCGGCGAACTGCGACGGCCAGTCGTTGGGCGGGAGTTCGCCGTGTGCGCCGCGTCCTGGGCGGAAGTGGAAGAGGTCGCGCTCGGGGCCGCCGGCGAGGGCGGCACGGAACCACGGGTGCTGGTCGGAGACGTGGTTCGGCACGATGTCGACGATCGTGCGGATGCCCAACTCCCGTGCCTCGGCGATGAGTTTCTCCGCCTCGGCGAGCGATCCGAAGGCCGGGTCGATGGCGCGGTAGTCGGCGACGTCGTAACCGCCGTCCTTCATCGGTGACAGGTACCAGGGGTTGAACCACAGGGCGTCCACGCCGAGTTCGGCGAGATACGGCAGTCGGGAGCGGACGCCCGCGAGGTCGCCGGTGCCGTCGCCGTCGCCGTCCGCGAAGCTGCGGACGTACACCTGGTAGATGACGGCGGAGCGCCACCAGTCGTCCTGGCTCTGGGCAGGGGAGGGCTGTCCCACGGTGCTGGCCTTTCTGTCGGGGGCGTCGAAGGGGGCGGTGTCAGCCCTTCGTGCTGCCCGCGCTGATCCCGGCGATGATGTGCCGCTGGAAGACCAGGAACATCGCGACCATGGGGATGCTCGCGATCACCATCGCGGCGATGAGCACGGTCAGTTGGATGTTCTGGGACAGCTGGACGAGTGCCACGCTGATCGGCTGTTTGTCGGTGTCGGAGAAGACCATCAGCGGCCACAGGAAGTCCTGCCAGACGGCGACGAGCGCGAAGATCGACACGACGCCGAGCACGGGCCGGGACATGGGCAGGACGATGGACCACAGGATGCGGAGTTTCCCGGCGCCGTCGATCTCGGCGGCCTCCATGACGTCGCGCGGGAGCTGGTCGAAGAACCGCTTGAGGAGATACAGGTTGAAGGCGTTGGCGACGGCGGGAAGCCAGATGCCGAGGGGGCTGTTGAGCAGGCTGGTGTGGATCAGCGGGAGATCGGCGACGGTCAGGTACTTCGGTACGACCAGTGCCTGCGCCGGGACCATCAGCGTCGCCAGGATGCCGCCGAGGACCAACTTGCCGAAGGCGGGCTTCAGTTTGGACAGGGCGTAGGCGGCGGCCGTGCAGAGGACCAGTTGGAACGCCCAGGCTCCGGCGGCCTGGACGACCGTGTTCCACAGGTGCTCCGGGAGCTGCATCAGGTCCCAGGCGTCGGTGTAGCCGCTGAGGTGCCAGTGCGTGGGGATGATCGTGGGCGGGGTCTGCGCGATCTCGTCCGGCGACTTCATCGCGCCGGTGACCATCCAGTAGACGGGGAAGAGGAAGGCGAGCGCGAAGAGCACGACGACGCCGGTGAACACCGTCCAGTAGACGGCCCTTCCGCGCGGCCGGGCGAGGGTCGCCGGGGAGAGCAGCGTGCGGGTGGTCACAGGTCGTCCTCTCCGGAGCGGGTCAGCCGCAGATAGGCGGCGGAGAAGACACCGAGCAGCACGAGGAGCATCACGCTGAGCGCACAGGCGCCGCCGAAGTCGTTGTAGAGGAAGGCGTATTTGTAGATCAGGTAGAGGACGGTGACGGTGGCGCTCTCCGGGCCGCCCCCGGTGATGACGAACGGTTCGGTGAACACCTGCATCGTGGCGATGATCTGAAGGAGCATCAGCATCAGGATGACGAACCGGGTCTGAGGGATCGTCACATACCGGACGCGTTGCAGCAGGCTCGCGCCATCCAGTTCGGCGGCCTCGTACAGCTCGCCGGGGATGGACTGGAGCGCGGCCAGGTAGATCAGGACGGTGCCGCCCAGGTTGGCCCAAGTGGCCACGATCACCAGGGAGATGAGGGCGGTGTCGGTGCCGTTGGACCAGTTCGAGGTGGGCAGGTGCAGGAAGCGCAGCGTCTCGTTCGCGAGGCCCGCTCCCGGGTCGTAGAACCACTTCCACAGCAGGGCGGTGACCACCGGCGGGATCATCACCGGGAGGTAGACGACGACCCTGAAGAAGGCCTTCCAGTGCCTCAACTCGTTGAGGACCAGGGCGAGTACGAACGGGACTGCGAAGCCGATGAGCAGGGCCAGCAGGGTGAAGACGAGGGTGTTGCGCCAGGCCGCGGTGAACTCGGGGTCGTGCCAGACGCGGGTGAAGTTGGCGGTGCCGACCCACTCGGGCGAGGAGCCGGGCGTGTACTTCTGGAAGGCGATCACGACCGCGCGGATCGCCGGGTACCAGGAGAACAGGGCGAAGCAGATCAGGCCGCCGATGAGGAAGGCGTAGGCGCGGGCCTGGTCGAGGAGGCGGCGCCGCCCCCGGCCCCCTGCGGGGGGCGGCGCCTGGACCTGTCGTACCGCCGTCGTGTCGACGGGACTCCGGGTGGCCGTCCGGGTCATCGGGTCAGCCCCGGGCCAGGATGCCGTCGATCTTTCCGGAGGCGTCCTTGAGGAGTTGGTCGATGTTCGCGTCCTTCTTGGTGAGGACGGCGGAGACGGCCGAGTCGAGGACGGAGTAGATCTGCTGGGCGTCCGGCGGCTCGATCTTCATCTGGAGGGACTGGTTGCCGTCGAGGAAGGCCTGGTAGTTCTGCACCGGGACGTTGGCGTTCGCCTTCTTGACCTGCTGGTCCTTGGCGTCGGCGGCGCCGGTGAACAGCCGCGGTTCGGGCAGTCCGACGGGCGCGTTGGCCTTCTTGGCGCGGGCGTAGTCGCCGAGGAAGCCGCTGCCGGGGGTGAGGAACATGCTGTCGAGCCACTTGAGGCCGGCGCGGATCTGGGCGGGCGTGTCGTGCTTGTTGAACATGTAGCCGTCGCCGCCGATGAGCGTGCCCTGGCCGCCGGGCATCGGGCCGAGGGCGAGGTCGTCGTAGTTGCCGCCCTTCTCCTTGACCAGGATCGGGATGTTGTCCGGCGCGGAGAGGTACATGCCGAGCTTGCCCGAACCCATCAGCTGCTGCACGTCGTTGATGACCAGGAGCTGCTTGCTGCCCATCGAGTTGTCACTCCAGCGCATGTCGTGCAGGTTCTGCAGGACGGCGTGGCCCTGGGGCGTGTCGATGGTGGCCTTCTTGCCGTCGGCGCTGACGACGTCGCCGCCTTGTGAGTACATCTCGGCGGTGAAGTGCCAACCTCCTTGGTTCTGGGCGCTGTAGTCGGCGTAGCCGATGGTGCCGTTGCCGAGCGCGGCTATCTTCTTGGCGTCGGCCTGGACCTCGGCCCAGGTCGTCGGCGCCTTGTCTGGGTCGAGGCCGGCCTGCTGGAAGAGCTTGCGGTTGTAGATCAGGCCCATCGAGTAGCCGGTGCGTGGGATGCCGTAGATCTTGCCGTCGACGGTGTAGATGTCACGCAGCTGCTTCTGCAGCGTGTCGTAACTCTTCAACTCCTTGATGTACGGCGTGAGATCGGCGGCCTGGTTGATGTCGACGACGTGCTTGGCGTCGGTGAAGTACGTGTAGAACACGTCCTCCATCTGGCCGCCGGCGAGTTTGGCGTCGAAGGTCTTCGGGTCCTGGCAGGGGAACGCGTCATGGGTGACGACGTCGATGTCGGTGTTCTTCTTCTCGAAGGACGCGACGTCGGAATCGAAGAACTTGCGGTCGACCTTGGCGCTCTTGGGCGGCTCGCAGTTGACCGTGATGCGCGTCTTGCCGCTCGCCGAGTCGTCGCCGGACCCGCAGGCGGAGGCAGTGAGCGCGAGAGAACAGACGCCGATCGCGGCGAAGGTGCGGCGGAACCCGGTGCTTCTCATCGGTGGACCCCTCTGGGCAGGAGCGGTGGGCGCCGCACACTCAAGCACCGCCGACATCCGTCCGCAAGATGTCGCGCAGAATCTGTAATTATTCGACAGCGCGGCGCCGCTCAGCCGCGCGGGGCTTGCGCGGTGGAACCGCGCACCACCAGTTCCGGTTCGAAAAGCAGCTCTTCGGCCGGTACGGCGGTGCCGCCGACCTGTGAGTTCAGCAGCTCCACGGCGGCCCGGCCCATGGCCTCGATGGGCTGGCGGACGGTGGTCAGCGGGGGCTCGGTGCAGTTCATGAAGGCGGAGTCGTCGTAACCCACGACAGAAATTTGTGACGGGACGTCAAGTCCCTTGCGGCGGGCGGCCCTTATCGCGCCCAGGGCGAGGGGGTCGCTGGCGCAGATGATGCCGGTGACGCCCCGGTCGATCAGTCGGGAGGCCGCGGCGTGGCCGCCCTCGATGGAGAAGATGGCCCGGGCGACGAACTCGTCGGGCAGGTCCGCGGCGAGGGCCCGCGCGGCGGCCAACTTCCTTGCCGACGGCATGTGGTCGGCGGGGCCGAGGACGAGCCCGATGCGCTCGTGGCCGAGGGAGGCGAGGTGCCGCCAGGCCTGCTCGACGGCGACCGCGTCGTCGCAGGACACGGCGGGGAAGCCGAGGTGGTCGATGGCCGCGTTGACCAGGACGACCGGGATGTTGCGCTCGGCGAGCAACCGGTAGTGGTCGTGCGGCGCGTCGGCCTGTGCGTAGAGCCCGCCGGCGAACACGACGCCGGAGACCTGCTGTTGCAGCAGCAAGGTCACGTAGTCGGCCTCGGAGACGCCGCCCTTGGTCTGGGTGCACAGCACGGGGGTCAGGCCGAGTTGGGCGAGCGCGCCGCCGATCACCTCGGCGAAGGCGGGGAAGATGGGGTTCTGCAGCTCGGGCAGCACCAGACCCACGAGCCGCGCGCGCTCACCGCGCAACTGTGTGGGCCGCTCGTAGCCGAGAACGTCCAGGGCCGACAGCACCGCCTGCCGGGTGGGCTCGGAGACTCCGGGTTTGCCGTTGAGCACCCGGCTGACCGTGGCCTCGCTGACCCCGACCTTCTTCGCCACCTCAGCAAGTCGTCGCGTCATGTGCGCAAGAATAGCGCAAGATACGCAAGTGGTTTGCGTTACGGGGTGGTCGGATGAAGTCGTTCACGACTCCGCGCGGCTCCCGGTGCCGGTCAGTCGTGGGCGGCCCAGAGCCCGCGGACGTGCCCCAGGTGCCGGGTCATGATCTCACGCACGGCCCGCTTGTCGCGGCCCAACAGCGCGTCGAGGAGCTCCAGATGCTCCTGGGCGGAGGCCAGCAGACGTCCCGCCTCGACGAGGGCCGTCAGCCCGTAGAGGCGGGAACGCCCCCGCAGATCACCGACGACCTCGACGAGGTGGGCGTTGCCCGCAAGAGCGAGCAGTCCGAGATGGAAGCGGGTGTCGGCCTCGACATACGCGATGAGGTCACCGGCCACGGCCGCGCCGACGATCTCCCGGGCGGCCGGACGCAGCGCCTCCAGCGAGACGGGGTCGGCCCTCTCGGCCAGCCCCACCACCGTGGGGATCTCGATCAGCGCGCGGATGTGGGTGTACTCGTCGAGTTGCCTCTCGGAGACCGCGGTGACCCGGAACCCCTTGTTCGGGACGGTGTCGACCAGCCCCTCCTTGGCCAGATCCAGCATGGCCTCGCGCACCGGGGTCGCCGAGACACCGAAGCGGGCGGCGAGCGTCGGCGCGGAGTACACCTCGCCCGGCCGCAGCTCCCCCGCGATCATGGCGGCCCGCAGGGCGTCGACGACCCGCTCGCGATAGCTGCTCTTCTTGCCGCCCAGCGTGGGCAGATCCGGAGCGGTGGTTGGCGGGGCGCTGGCTCGCTGGACGGCCATCGAATCTCCTAGTGGTGCAATGTCACGCGTGACCGGCCATTATCCCCGGTCTAGAGGATGAATCCGCCCGGGAACGGGTCGGTGGGATCGAGCAGGTACTGGGCGGTGCCGGTGATCCAGGCACGGCCGGTGAAACTGGGCAGGACGGCGGGGACACCGGCGACCTCGGTGGTGTCGAGGAGCCGCCCGGTGAACTGGGTGCCGATGAAGGACTCGTTCACGAACTCGGTGTGCAGCGGGAGTTCACCGCGCGCGTGGAGCTGCGCCATGCGCGCGCTGGTGCCCGTGCCGCAGGGTGAGCGGTCGAACCAGCCCGGGTGGATCGCCATCGCGTGCCGGGAGTGCCGGGCGGTGGCGCCGGGCGCGTACAGGTGGACGTGATGGCAGCCGCGAATGGAGGCGTCCTCGGGGTGGACGGGCTCGTCCTGGGCGTTGATCGCCTCCATGAGGGACAGGCCCGCCTTGATGATGTCGTCCTTGCGGGACCGGTCGAAGGGCAGCTCGAACTGGTCCAGCGGCAGGATGGCGTAGAAATTGCCGCCGTACGCCATGTCGTATGTCACCGTCCGCCCGTCGGCCAGTGTGATCTTGCGGTCCAGGCCGACGGAGAACGACGGGACGTTCTTGAGGGTGACGTTCTTCGCGGCGCCGTTCTCGACGGCGACTTCGGCGACGACGAGTCCGGCGGGGGTGTCGAGCCGGATCGTGGTGACCGGCTCGACGACCTCGACCATGCCCGTCTCGACGAGCACGGTGGCCACGCCGATCGTGCCGTGCCCGCACATCGGCAGATAGCCGGAGACCTCGATGTAGACGACGCCCCAGTCGCAGTCGGGGCGGGTGGGCGGCTGGAGGAGGGCGCCGCTCATCGCGGAGTGGCCGCGCGGCTCGTTCATCAGGAACTGCCGGATGTGGTCACGGTGTTCGCGGAAGTACAGCCGCCGCTCGTTCATGGTCGCGCCGGGGATCGTGCCGATGCCGCCGGTGATCACGCGGGTGGGCATACCCTCGGTGTGCGAGTCGACGGCGTGCAGGACGAGTTTGCTGCGCATGACGCTCCTGATGAATCGAGACCGGCCGCTGCGAGGTCGATACGAGGTTGCTTACGCGAGCCCGGCCGCTACCGCCTTCTCGGTGGCGGCACGCACGGCGGCCTCCTGCTCGGCCAGCAGCGGGACGCGCGGCGGACGCACCGGGCCACCGTGCCGGCCGACGATGTCCATGGACAGCTTGATGGCCTGCACGAACTCGACCTTGGAGTCCCAGCGCAGCAGCGGGTGCAGCTGCTCGTACAGCTTCTTCGCCGTGGCCAGGTCGCCGCCGACGGCCGCGTGGTACAGCTCGACGGACGCGGCGGGCAGCGCGTTCGGGTAACCGGCCACCCAGCCCTTGGCACCCGCGAGCGCCAGCTCCAGCAGGACGTCGTCGGCGCCGATCAACAGGTCCAGTTCCGGGGCGAGTTCGGCGAGCTGGTAGGCGCGGCGGACATCGCCGGAGAACTCCTTGACGGCGTGGATGTACCCCTCGCCATGCAGCTTGGCGAGCAGCTCCGGCACCAGGTCGACCTTGGTGTCGATGGGGTTGTTGTACGCCACGATCGGCACACCCGCCTTCGCGACCTCCGCGTAGTGCGCGAGGACCGAACGCTCGTCGGCGCGGTACGCGTTGGGCGGCAGCAGCATCACGGAGGCGCAGCCGGCGTCGCGCGCCTGCTCGGCCCAGCGGCGGGACTCGGCCGAGCCGTAGGCGGCGACACCGGGCATCACGCGCGCGCCGCCGATCGCGGCGACGGCCGTCTCGACGACCTTGGCGCGCTCCTCGGAGGTGAGCACCTGGTACTCGCCGAGCGAGCCGTTCGGTACGACCCCGTCGCAGCCGTTGCCGACCAGCCAGGAGCAGTGCTCGGCGAACTTGTCGTGGTCGACGGCCAGTTCATCGGTCAGCGGGAGCGCGGTGGCGACGAGGACGCCGCGCCAGGGACGGTTCGCGGTGGTGGTCATGTGGAGTCCCATCTCAATAGGGCGTGACATTTTACTGATGAACAGGGCATACGGTCGGTCGCGATCGGTCGGTCGGACAGCACGTCAGGTGCGGTGGTCGGTCAGTCGGCCTGCGCCCCGCCCTCGTCCTCTGGCTCTGCCTCTCCGGCACGGGCCAGCACCCCGAGCGGTACGGGCCGCGCGAACGGGCGCCGGGACGGCGTGAACGCGCACCCGGCCAACCCCGCGACAGCGGGCCCGCACATCCGCCCCTGGCACCAGCCCATCCCGGCCCGTGTCAGCAGCTTCACGGTGCGTACGTCACCGGCGCCGAGTCCGTCCACGGCTTCGCGGATCGCTCCCCCGGTGACCTCCTCGCAGCGGCAGACCACGGTGTCGTCGGTGACGAGGTCGATCCAACGGGCGGGCGGTGCGTACACGGTGTCGAGTGCGGTGAAGAACTCCCGTAGTCCCGTACGGGACTTGGTGGCCCGCGCCCACGTGCGCGGGTCGGGTTCGGTGCCGTTCAGGCGTGCTGCGGCGGAGCGTCCCGCGATGTGGCCCTCGGCGAGGGAGAGGGCCGCGCCGCCGATGCCGGTGGTCTCGCCGGCCGCCCAGACGCCGGGGACGTTGGTGCGCTGTTCGTCGTCGACCTGGACGTCGATTCCGTCGAGCCGGCAGCCGAGGGTCTCCGCGAGGTCGGTGTACGGGAGCATGCCGTGGCCGACGGCGAGGGTGTCGCAGGCGATCCGGCGTTCGGTGCCGGGCCGGACGCGCCCGCCGGTGTCGAGCGCGGCGACGGTCACCGCCTCCAGCCGCTCGTCGCCGTGCGCTTCCACAACGGTGTGCCGGGTGAGCAACTTGACACGGTGGCGCAGGAGTTGGGACGCGTACTGGGCGCCCTCGACCATCTTGCCGGGCTGCGCGGCAAGCGCGCGGGTCCGCCGTACGAACGCCTTGGGGTCGGCGGACTCGACGAGCGCGGCCACGGCAACACCGGCTGCCGCGAGGCCGGTTGCCACGGGGAGGAGGAGCGGGCCGGTACCTGCGACCACGGCGGTGCGTCCGGAGACGGCGAGGGTGCCCTTGAGCATGGCCTGGGCGCCGCCCGCGGTGAGGACTCCGGGGAGGGTCCAGCCGGGGAACGGGAGGACCTTCTCGTAGCCGCCGGTGGCGAGGAGAACGGCGTCGGCGCGCACCTCGACCGGGGCCTCCTGTTCGGGACCGAGGAGGGCGTGCACCGTGAAGGCGTCGCCCGCGTGGCTTCGGTCGGCCCTACCGGCGGCCTGCTGGGTCAACCGCCGCTCCACAAACCACACATGATGGTCCGTCAAGTGCCCTACGCGGCCTGCCTTTACATGTCCTTCGAGTGCGTCCCGCAGCCGCTCCCACGTCCGCCACTGGTGGTGCAGGGCCTGCGGGCGACCGACGTTCAGTTCGGCGGCGGGCTGTCGGTAGAACTGGCCGCCCGCCCGCGCCGCCGAATCGATCAGGGTGACGCGGACGCCGTGGGCCGCGGCGGCGATGGTGGCGGCGAGTCCCGCAGGGCCCGCGCCGATCACGGCGAGGTGCGGTCGGTCGTCAGTCATCGTGGCCCGTCCCCTCCTGCGTACGGATGGCGTCTCCCGGGTGCAATGGCACCAGGCAAGCCCGTTGGTTCGGACGGTCGTTGACGGTGACGAGGCAGTCGTAGCAGACGCCGATCCCGCAGAAGACGCCGCGTGGCCGGCCCTCGCCCCGGGTGGTGCGCCAGGACGTCACGCCCGCCGCCCACAGTGCTGCGGCGACGGTCTGGCCGGGGAGGGCCTCGATCGCGCGGCCGTCGAGAGTGACCGTGAAGGCCGGGCCCGGGTGGGCCCCGGCGAGGTCCAGTGGGGAGTTCACGCGTCCTCCTCCTCGGGGAAGCGGTCGGGCCGGAAGGGGGCCGGGTCGAGGTCCGGGGTCTTGTCGCCCAGCAGTTGGGCGATCAAGTGCCCTGTGCCGGTGGCGAGTCCGATGCCCGCGCCCTCGTGTCCGCAGGCGTGGACGAGGCCGGGGACTCGGAGGTCGGGGCCGATGGCGGGCAGGTGGTCCGGCATGTACGGGCGGAAGCCCAGGTAGGAGCGCATCGCGTGGACGTCGGACAGGAACGGGAACAGTTTCGTCGCACCCGCCGCCAGCGCCCGGACGACCGGCAGCGAGAACTCCCGGTCGAAGCCGACGCGTTCGCGGCTCGCGCCGATCAGGATCGGCCCCGCGGCCGTGCCCTCGACGACCGGTGAGGTCTGCAGGGCCGCCGAGTCGCTGGCCACGTCGGCCACGTAGTCGGCGGCGTACACCTTGTGGCGGACCAGGCGCGGCAGCGGTTCGGTGACGAGGACGAAGCCGCGGCGCGGGAGGACAGGGAGGGTGACTCCGGCGAGGGCGGCGAGTTCGCCGCCCCAGGTGCCGGCGGCGTTGACGACCGTGGGGGCGAGGATGTCGCCCCGGTCCGTGCGGACGCCGTCGACCGTGCCATCCGTCTTGAGGAGTACGTCCGTCACCGTACGGCCGGTGAGCAGGCGGGCGCCCGAGGCCCGGACGAGGTGGGCGGCGGCCAGGGCGGGCATCACCTGGCAGTCCTGGGGGTAGTGCACGCCGCCCGGGAGGCCGGGGGCGAGGTGGGGTTCGAGGTCGTAGAGGGCGTCCCCGTCGACCGGCTCGGCGACGACACCGGCGGTGCGCTGCTCATCCGCGAATCGCTCCAGCGCGGCGAGCCCGTCCGGCGTGGAGGCCACGACGAGGCCGCCCTTCGCCTCGTACTCGACGAACTCCCCCAGTTCCTGGGCGAGTTGGGCCCACAGGCGGCCGGAGAGGAGAGCGAGGTCGAGTTCCGGACCCGGCTCCTTGTCGGAGACGAGCAGGTTGCCCTCGCCGGCGCCGGTCGTGCCGCCGGAGACCGGTCCGCGGTCCACGATGATGACGTCGCGGCCCGCCCGAGCCGCGTAGAAGGCGCAGGCCGCGCCCACCATTCCGGCTCCGACGACCACGACATCGCAGGTCAGTCGCTTGCTCACAGCAGTACTATGTCACATGTCTCTCTAGCTGGGTATGTCCCCACGCGCATGTCACCACACACGGAAAATGTCACCACACGGAAGAGGTGCCCGACGTGGCCAAGGGCCGAAAGAACGGGCTGTACCGAGGAATCTCCGACGAGCTGTCCGCCCTGATGCGGACCGGTTGGGCCGACACCGAGCGCACGGATCTGGAGCCGACCGAGCAGGCGCCGCACGCGGCGCGTCGCCGGGCCGCGCTGTCCGCGCTCTTCCCGGGCGAGCGCCTGGTCGTACCGTCCGGGAACCTCCTGATCCGCTCGAACGACAGCCACCACCCGTTCCGCCCGTACTCCGGCTATGTGCATCTCACCGGCGACCAGGCACGCGACGGTGCCCTGGTCCTGGAGCCCCGCCCCGACGGCGGTCACGACGCGCACTGCTACCAGCTCCCCCGCGACAGCCGGGACAGCGACGAGTTCTGGACGGGCTACACCGCCGAGCTGTGGATGGGCCGCCGCCGCTCGCTCGCCGAGTCGGCGCTGGTGCTCGGGCTGCCGTGCCGTGACATCCGGACGATCGCCGATGACCTCGCCAAGACCTCCGGGACACCCACCCGCATCGTCCGCGGCGTCTCCCCGGCCCTGGACGCGGCGCTCGACACCGACGAGGACCGCGACGACGAGTTCGAGTCGGCCGTCTTTGGACTGCGGCTGGTCAAGGACGAGTGGGAGATCGGCGAGATGCGCCGGGCCGTCGACTCCACGGTGCGCGGATTCACCGATGTCGTACGGGAGTTGTCGCAGGCGGTCGCCACCTCGGAGCGCTGGATCGAGGGCACGTTCTTCCGCCGGGCGCGTGTCGAGGGCAACCACGTCGGCTACGGCTCGATCTGCGCCGCCGGTGAGCACGCCACGATCATGCACTGGACCGACAACGACGGCCCGGTCCGTCCCGGCGAGCTCCTCTTGCTCGACGCGGGAGTTGAGACGCACAGCCTCTACACCGCCGACGTCACCCGCACCCTCCCGATCAACGGCACGTTCTCCCCGGTCCAACGCAAGGTCTACGACGCGGTGTTCGAGGCCCAGGAGGCCGGCATGGCAGCGGTGAAGCCGGGTGCGCGCTACCGGGACTTCCACGAGGCGGCCCAACGGTCGCTGGCCGAGCGGCTGGTGGAGTGGGGCTTCATCGAGGGGCCGGCCGAGCGGGCGTACGAGCTGTCGTTGCAGCGGCGGTTCACGATGGCGGGCACCGGGCACATGCTCGGGCTCGACGTCCACGACTGCGCCCAGGCACGCAACGAGGAGTACGTGGACGGGGTTCTCGAACCCGGCATGGTGCTCACCGTCGAGCCGGGCCTGTACTTCCAGCCCGACGATCTGACGGTGCCGGAGGAGTGGAGGGGCATCGGCGTCCGGATCGAGGACGATCTGCTGGTGACGGCGGACGGTTACGAGAACCTGTCGGCGGGGTTGCCGCGTTCGGCCGACGAAGTCGAGGCGTGGATGCGGGAGTTCGCGGGCTGAGCGCGTCGTCTGGTCACCCCGGCGCGCGGGGTGACCAGACGTCAGCCTCGGATGGATGGCACCCGGGTACCGAGGTGACCGGTCGTCAGACGCGGCTGGCGGTGGCCGTGTCGGCGGACAGTCGCTGGGCGACGTAGATCGGGAGCACGGAGAGCAGGACGAGCACTGCGGCCACCACGTTGACCACGGGCGCCTGTTGGGGCCGGGTCATGTTGTTGAAGATCCAGATCGGCAGGGTCTCGATGCCGGGCCCGGCGGTGAACGTGGTCACCACGATCTCGTCGAAGGACAACGCGAACGCGAGCAGTCCGCCCGCGAGGAGCGCCGAGCGCACCAGCGGGAAGGTGACGTCGACGAAGGCGCGGAAGGTGTCGGCGCCCAGGTCCATCGCGGCTTCCTCGTACGACCCGGAGGTGCGCCTGAGGCGGGCCACGACGTTGTTGAAGACGACGACGATGCAGAAGGTGGCGTGCCCGACGATCACCGTGAACAGGCCGAGGCCCACGCCGAGGGGCTCAAGTACCGTACTGAACGCCGAGTTGAGGGCGATGCCCGTGACGATGCCGGGCAGCGCGATCGGCAGCACGACCACGAAGGAGATGGCGTCGCGGCCGAAGAAGCGGTGCCGGGCGACCGCGAAGGCGATCAGCGTGCCGAGCACGAGGGCGATGGCGGTGGCGCCGAGACCGGCCTTCACGGAGACCCAAAGGGCCGCGCGGGCGCCCGAGTTCTGCCAGGCGACCGACCACCAGTGCAGGGTCAGGGTGGACGGCGGCCAGCTCGCGCTGCGGTCCGGGTTGAGGGAGTTGACGAGGACGAGCAGGAGCGGGACGTAGATCACCGCGAAGCCGAACCCGGCGGCCACGCGCAGGGCGATACGCGCGGAACGGGAGAGCTGCATGACATGTCACCCCCTTCGGAGGCTGTCGAGAGTGTTCTGAAGGGTTTCGAGAGTCTTCTACAGGCTGCTGAGCGCACCCGTGCGGCGCATCGCGAGCAGGTACACCACGATGACGACGACGGGGACGGTGCCGAGAGCGGCGGCCATGGGCAGGTTGAGTTCGATGTTGGAGTAGACGAGGTTGCCGATCAGCTGGGTCTTGCCGCCGACGATCTGCACGGTGATGTAGTCGCCGAGGCTGAGCGAGAAGGTGAAGATGGACCCGGCGGCGACGGACGGCAGCACCATCGGCAGTACGACCGACCGGAAGGTCCGCCCGGCCCGTGCGCCCAAGTCCGCTGACGCGTCAAGGAGGTTGGCGGGCAGCTGCTCCAGCGCGGTGTGGATCGGCAGGACCATGTAGGGCAGCCAGAGGTACGTCAGGGTGAGGACGGTGGCGGGGAGTCCGAACCCCGGTCCGCTCAGCCCGAACGGCTTCAACATCCAGTCGGCCAGGCCGCCTTGGGACAGGATGAGCCGCCACGCGTACACCTTGACCAGGTAACTGGCCCACAACGGGGTGAGGATGGCGACCACCAGCAGCGGACGCCACTTGGCCTTGGCGACGCGGGCCGTGTAGAAGGCGAGCGGGAACGCGATCACGGCGCACAGGACCGTGACGGCGAGTGCGACGCCGATGCTGCGCAGGATGACCTGCCGGTACACGGGCACCGTGAACAGCTCGTGGAAGTTGTCGGTCGACCAGACCTTCACGACTTCGGAGGTGAAGGAGTCCGTCGTCCAGAACGCGGAGACGAACAGCACGCTCAGGGAGCCGAGATACAGCACGGCGAGCCACAGGAGCGGTGCGGTGAGCAGCAGGGAGAGCCGCAGCCGGGGTCGGCGGTGCAGCATCCCGGCGAGCCGCCGGACGGGGCCCGGGGCGGGGCGTCCGGCGGCCTGCGCGGTGACGGTCATGTCGGTGTCAGCCCTTGATCTCGGTCCAGGCCTGCACCCACTTGGCGTACGGCACGCACTTGACGTCCGTACGGCCGTCGAGGCACTGCTCGATGGGCGTGTTCCAGAAGGCGATGTTCTTCCAGTACGCGGTGTCGGCCGCGTGGTACGTGGTGCAGAAGCTCTTGTCGCTGGTCTCGGCGCACGCCTTGGAGTTGGCGGGGGCCTCGCCGAAGTACTCGGCGACCTGGGCGTTGACCTTCGGGGAGACGATCCAGTTCAGCCACTGGTAGGCGCAGTTGGGGTGCTTCGCCTTGGCGGAGATCATCCAGGTGTCGGACCAGCCGGTCGAACCCTCCTTGGGCACGAAGGCCTTCACCTTGGCGCCCTCGCCGGCGGTGAGGTTGGCGATGACCTGCCAGGTGGTGCCGACCACGGAGTCACCGCTCTTGAAGGCGGAGATCTCCTTGAGGTAGTCGCTCCAGTACTCGCCGATGTCCGCGTTCTGCTTCTTCAGCAGGGCGACGGCCGCGTCGAACTGCTTCTGGTCGAGCGCGTAGGGGTCCTTGATCTTCAACTCGGGCTTGGTGGCCTTGAGATAGAGGGCCGCGTCGGCGATGTAGATCGGCGAGTCGTACGCCGTGACATGGCCCTTGTACTTCGAGGCGCCGTCGAAGACCGCGGCCCAGGAGGTCGGCGCGGGCGTGACCTTCTGGGTGTTGTACATCAGCAGGTTGGCACCGCGGCCGTGCGGGATGCCGTAGGCCTTGCCCTTGACCGAGTTCCAGGCCTGGAGCTTCAAGTCCGGGAAGATGTCCTTGTAGTTGGGGACCAGGTTCGTGTTGACGGGAGCCGCGTCGCCGGAGGCTATGAGGCGCAGGGAGGCGTCGCCGGAGGCGGAGACGGCGTCGTACTCGCCGGTCTTCATCAGCTTGACCATCTCGTCGGAGCTGGCGGCGACCTTGGAGTTGACCTTGCAGCCCGTCTGCTTCTCGAAGTCGCTGACCCAGTTCACCTTGGGGTCGTTGGATCCGTCCTCGACATAGCCGGCCCAGGCGATCAGGTTGACCTCGCCCTCGCTCTTGCCGAGCTTCGACTGGGCTTTGAGATCAGGGGGGTTGAGGCCGCCGCCCGACGAACCGCTGTCGGAGGAGCCGCAGGCGGTGGCGGCGAGCAGGACGGCGGCACAGGCAACGAGAGCCGCAGGCGCGCGCCGGCGTCGAGAGTGTGGGGGGTTCCCCCTCTGGGGGAGCGCGGAGGCCCGAAGGGCTGAGCACGGTCGTGCTCTCGACGCTGGCTGGAGCGCCCCGGAGGTGAACGAAAAGAAGGAGGCCTGGAGGGTTCGGGTGAGACGCACGGCGTTCTCCATGGGTGAAGGTGCGAGCGGGGTCAGCGGGGGTCGGGAACGTGCACCGTGTGGCGCCGGTGCCATTGCAGTCGCACCCGGCTGCCGCGGTAGGCGGCGACGTCCTCGGCGGAGGTCTCCAGGTTCTGCTGGAGTGCGGTGAGCCGACCGCCGGCGTCGAGGTCGACGAGGAAGCGGGTCGCGTCGCCGAGGTAGACGACCTCGGCGACGGTGCCGGCCGCGGTCTCGTGGTCCGGGTCTTCGGGCTCGGCGGAGTCCTTGAGGACGCGGATCTTCTCGGGCCGGATGCTGTAGGTGCCCGGGGTGCCGACGACCCGTTGGGCGGACTCGCCCTCCAGCAGATTGGAGGTGCCGACGAAGGACGCGACGAAGGACGTCGCGGGACGTTCGTAGACCTCGGCGGGGGTGCCGATCTGTTCGATGCGGCCCTCGTTGAAGACGGCGATGCGGTCGCTCATCGTCAGGGCCTCCTCCTGGTCGTGGGTGACGAAGACGAAGGTGATGCCCACCTCCCGCTGGAGCGCCTTGAGTTCGACCTGCATCTGCTCGCGCAGCTTGAGGTCGAGGGCGCCGAGCGGTTCGTCGAGCAGCAGCACCCTGGGGCGGCCGACGAGGGCGCGGGCGAGCGCGACGCGCTGGCGCTGGCCGCCGGAGAGCTGGGCGGGGCGGCGGTTGCCGTAGCCCTCAAGTCGTACCTCTGTGAGGGCCTTTCGGGCGCGGACGAGCCGTTCGGACTTGGGGACCTTGCGGACCTTGAGGCCGTAGGCGACGTTCTCCTCGACCGTCATGTGCGGGAAGAGGGCGTAGTCCTGGAAGACGGTGTGGACGTCCCGCTCGAAGGGGGCGAGGCCGGTGACGTCCTGGCCGGCGAGTTCGATGGTGCCCCCGGTGGGGCTCTCGAAGCCGGCGATCATGCGGAGCACGGTCGTCTTGCCCGAGCCGGACGGGCCGAGCATCGAGAAGAACTCGCCGTCCCTGATCTCCAGGTCGACGCCGGCCACGGCGGTCGTTTCCCCGAACGATTTCCGCAGATCCCGCAGCCGGATCGCAATCCCCTCCATGGGCGGGAACCTTTCTGGTGCTCTGTAACGTTGCACGGAAACATATGAAGTCATAGTTCAAATCTCAAGACCCCCTTAGGGTAAAGCTTGAGTCAACGTGCAAGGTGGTGGCCGTGAACCAGCAGCAGCACATGAACGGCGGCGCCCGAAAAGCCGTCTTCGCCCCGGTCGACAACCGGGCGCGGGTCGACGCCGTCGTCAGCAGGCTCGGGGACGCCATCGAACTCGGACTGCTCGCCGACGGTGAGCAGCTGCCGGGCGAGAGCGAGCTCGCCGGGCAGCTCGGGGTGTCCACGGTGACCCTGCGGGAGGCCCTGATGGCGCTGCGCCAGCAGGGGCTGGTGACCACCCGCCGGGGGCGCGGCGGCGGCAGCTTCGTGTCGCTGCCCGAAGTCCCCGGCGAGGAGCGGCTGCGGGTCCGGCTGCGCGGCTGGAGCACCGAGGAGCTGCGCGACCTCGGCGACCACTGGGCGGCCCTGTCCGGCACCGCGGCCCGGCTCGCCGCACAGCGCACCGAACCCGAGGACCTGGTCCAACTCCGGCGGACGGCCGAGGAGTTGGCGCACGCCGAGAGCGCCGCGGCGCGCGGCCGAGTGTACGGGCGCTTCCACGTCGAGCTCGCCGCCGCCGCGCAGTCCGCCCGACTCACCCGCGAACAGGTCGCGTTGCAGACCGAGATCGGCGCGCTGCTGTGTCTCGTGCTCGGAAATGACGAATATCGTGAAGAAGCCGCAGCCCGTCACCGCTCCGTAATCTCGGCCGTGCAAGATGGGGCCCACGATTCGGCCAGGGAGCTGGCCGAGCGGTGCGTGCAGGAATCGACGGCGCGGCTCATCGCCGAGCGGCTGGCCCTGTAGCCCGTCACCGCGACCGCTCCCCGTCTGCTGGAGGGCACGCATGAGCCTCGCGACGGCAACGCCGCCCACGGCACCCGAGCAGTCCGTCGCGGCCGGGGTCCGCTCGGCGCTGGAGTCCGTGTTCGACGCCGTGGCCACCACCCGCGCCGACACGACGGCGCTGCTCGCCAAGGTGGCCGCACAGGCCCGCCGCCCGGCGACTGTGGACCTCGCCGCACTGCGCCCGGGCCTCCATCTCCGGCTCGCCCGGCACGAGTTGGTGTCCGGCGTCGGCTTCGTCGCCGCGCCGGGCCTGCTGAGTGACGTACCGGCGTGGCTGGAGTGGTGGCAGTCCACCTCCGACGGCGGCATACGGCCGCTGCTGCTCGACCTCGATCCCGAGCACTCGGCGTACGCCGACTACACGCACTGGGACTGGTTCGCGCTGCCCCGCGACACCGGGGAGCGGGCGGTCGCCGGGCCGTACGTCGACTACCTCTGCTCGGACGAGTACAGCCTCACGCTGTCCGCGCCGGTCGAGGTGGAGGGTCGGTTCGCCGGGGTGGCCGCGGCGGACGTGTATCTACGGCACTTCGAGGCGGCCGTGATGCCGATGCTGCACCGGTTGCCGGGACCGGCCCGGCTGGTGAACGCGCGCGGCCGGGTCGCCGCGTCCACCGACCCCGGGCACCTGGTCGGTTCGCTCAGCAAGGGACCGGACTTCGCCGAGGCGCTCGCGGCGGGCCGGGCCGGGTTCGCGCAGGGGGCGCGGCTGGTGCCGTGCGACGGGGTGCCGTTGGTGCTGGTCGTCGCGGAGCGGTGACCGAACTCGGGTACGCGCAGGCCCAGTTGATGGGCGGTGGCGAAGCCCGCACTCACTCGGCCGCGGGGACCACTCTCAGATGTCCGACGCCGCGGCCCGCCCTGCGGACCCTGGCCGGCGGTGTGCGGCGGGCCTCGCGCAGGACCAGTGTCAGGCGCGAGTAGCCCATGTTCTCAAGGGTCTTGGGGGTCTCGCCGACGACCCGACAGTCGGTGGCGCCCCAGCGCGGGTCGGGGTGCAGCAGCGGGCGGACCGCGCCGTCGTGCTCCACGGCCGCCTCCTCGCCGACCGCGCGGATCCAGTGCGGCAGGCCCTGCCGGTAGGCGGCCTCCATGATCGGGTCCTGGGCGATGTCACGGCGGATCGCCTGCAGGCCGTGGTCGTGTCCGTGACGCTCCACGGCGGCGGCGAAGTGGGCCAGCACCGGCAGACACCAACTCGACTCGTGCTCACCGAGAACGGTGCTCGCGTCGGGGTGGAAGAGCACGAAGCGAAGGAAGTTGTCGCCCGGCATCGCCGTCGGATGCGGGCCGACCGCCCGGAAAAGTGACTTGAACGCGCCGTTGGTCAACACCACGTCCCAGCGGTGGTCCATGACGACGGAGGGGAAGGTGACGGCCTCCAACAGCGTGGCGTAGTCCAGGAGATACGCCTGGGCCTCGGGACTCTCGGGGACGGGCCGCGGCGCGGACCGCTGCCCACCTGCCTGGTACGCCATCGGGAGGTCACCCCTCTTGCCTATGCGGCCTTCTCGCGGCGCCTTGATCCTGGTGCCCCGACGCGAGTCGTGTCAACTATCGTGGCATTTCATGCTTGTTGACGGCTGAAATTGGCCACAGTTGTGGCGAGACCTGGATGCGAGTTCGAACCAACCGCTACTCTCCGGGATGTTCACGGCCACCTTTTGTGAGAAGCCTGTGAGAGACGTATAGGAGATCTGTCGGTGTCGGATGGCTTCGAGGTACCGGGCACGACGGCGACCGCTCTGCTGCCCGCCGTCGTCGACCGCGTCACCGCGCTCGCCGAACGGCTCGACGTGCCCCAGGCCGAGGTCATCCACATCGGCCGGCTGTCCGTCGCCTGCGGTGTCCCGGAGTCCGTGGTCAGAGCCCTGCTGAGCGGCCGTCCCGCGGGCGAGCCCGATGTGCAGGCCCGGTTCCTGCAACGCCTCGACCTGCTGCGCCGCACCAGACTCAAGCCCAACGGGCGCAAGTACACCCAGCAGGAGATCGCCGACGGCGCGGGCATGTCCCGCCAGCAGGCGGGCGCGCTCATCAACGGCGACCGGCGGCCCACCATGGAGCACTGCGACGCCCTCCAGCGCTTCTTCCGCGTGCACGCCGGGTTCCTCACGGCCGAGGACTCCGAAGCCCTCGCGGGCGCTCTCCAGCGCACCGAGCAGGAGCTGTTGCAGAAGCTCGCCGACCGCGAGCGGGCGGCGGCCGAGGCCGCGGAGGACCCGCTGGAGCGGCTGCTCCAGGACCACGGAGTGCGCGGAATCGCCTGGCGGGCCGCGCAGTTGCCCACCGACCAGCACCGCGACAAGGTCGCCGAGTGGCTGGACATGCTCCTGGAGAGCGTGAAGCGGCCCGAGTCGTGATCCGGGGGAGAACTGTGGGCATCGGACGGCAGATGCGCCGCCTGTGCGGCGAGTTGGTCGCGGAACTGAGCCTCGGCGCACCCGCGCGGCCGCACGACCTGTACACGGCGCTGTGCGACGCGATGAGCCGCCGCCGGGGCCGCCCGGTCCAGTTCCGTACGGCCGCCTTCCCGGCCTGCACCGCGAGCGGGCTGTGGCTCGACATGGCCGACCAGGATCTCGTCGTGATCGAGGAACGCACCGCGCCCGACCACCAGTTGGTGATCCTGGGCCACGAGCTGTGGCACATGAAGGCCGGGCACTGCGGACCGCACCTGGAGGGCGTCGCGGTGGCCGCCCGGCTCCTGGGCGGCACCGTCGACGAGGCGGCGCTGCGTGCGACCGTCCTCAAGGTGGCCGCCCGCAGCCGGTTCGAGCGCGCCGAAGAGCGGGAGGCCGAGAGCTTCGGTCTGCTGCTCGCCAGCAAGTGCCGTACATGGCTTGCCGGTTCGTCCCTCCGGGGGCCCGCGCAGCATGACCATCTGGCGGGGCGGATCGAGGCGTCGCTCGGGTATCCGGGGCCGCGTAGTTAGTACTTGACGGTCCGTCACGCAGTTGGTCCGTCACGAGGGCGATGCGTCAAGCGGCCGGTCCGTCAGGTGGCGCTGCGTTCGCTCGCCTCCCGCAGGTCGCGTTCCCTCGCTCCGCCCTGGGCCGTGACGCCGGGGCGGCCCTCGCACAGGAGGTCGCGCCAGTGCTCGCGGCTCCAGTGGGCGGGGGTGGTGGTGCCGGTGAACTCCTCGACCAGGGTGAGGAATCGGGCCGGGTCGGTGTGGAACGGGAAGTGCCCCGCGCCCTCGAAGATCTCCAGCCGGCTGCCCGGCATCGCCTCGTGGGCGCCGTACGCGTGCCGTACCGGCACCACGCTGTCCCGGTCGCCCCACAGCAGCATGGTCGGCATGCCCTCGGTCAGATAGCAGCGGTCGAGCATGGTCACCACCTGGCCGCGCCAGTCGACGACCGCGCGCAGCGTGCGGATGAAGGCGTTGCGGGCGGTCTCGTCGGGCAACGCGTCGACGAGGGTGAGCAGTTCGGGGGCGTCCCGGCCGAGGTCGGTGTCGAGGAGCCTCATCAGCCCTACGGTGAGGCCGACTTGGAGTCGCATGCCGGGCAACCGGAGTGCGGACAGGGCCAGATGGGAGCCCGGGAGCGACACGAGCCGCAGCATCGGATTGACCTCGCGGCCCACGCCGCCCGCGCTGACGAGGATGAGGCGTTCGGTGCGCTCGGGGAACTGGTAGGCGAACTGCATCGCCACTCCCCCGCCCAGCGAGTGCCCGAGCAGGGTCGCGGACTCGATGCCGAGCGTGGTGAGCAGATCGCGGACGCCGTTCGCGTAGGCGGCGACCGAGTAGTCGGCCCGTGGTTTGTCGGAGGCGCCGTGGCCGAGGAGGTCGGGGGCGATCACCGTGTGGGTGCGGGCGAGGTCGGGGATCAGGTCGGTCCAGGTGGCGGAGGAGTCGCCGATGCCGTGGATGAGGACCAGGGCCGGGCCCGCGCCGGCCATGCGGAAGGCACGGCGGTATCCGTGCACGACGCGGTACTGCAACTCCAGTTCTCCGGTGCCCACCGAGCGCAGTCGTGCGGCGCGCGCCGGGCGCCGTACCGGGACGTCCTCCACGCACTCGCCTCCCGTTCACCTGGCCGCCCGCGAGCGGCCGAAAGCCCTTCCCTCCAGCGTAGGGCCGCTGTCCCACCGGGGGTTTCGGTGACGTTTCGCCTCCGCTAAGCGGGCGAACCGGCGCCCGCCGGAACGGCATTGTCAGTGGCACCCGGCAAGCTGGAGTCGTGCCACCGCCGTGCGGGGGCGCATGACGCCGACCAGGGGAGAGCCGTCCTATGCAGACCGCAGTGATGACCGACCGCGAACGCGCCGCCGTCCAGGCCTATCTACGGCTGCTGCACACGGTCCGAGCAGCCTTCGACGGCCCGCCGGGCGCCCCTCGACCGGTCCTGGTCCCGCCCTCGGTACTGGCCGAGGCGGACCAGGCGTTGACGGACGCCGGGCTCGCGGGCAACGAGGCGGCGTTCTTCCGGCTGTTGCAGAGCTGGGGTCCGGAGGGGTGAGCGGAGTGTCAAAAACCAGGCACGTACGGGCGGTTCACGGATGCGGGACCGTGACCGCCGTGACGACCAGTCCGCGGCCGACGGTCCAGCGGCCCTCGAAGGTGTCGACACGCTCACCGTCGACCACCGGGCCGGGGACGAGGAGGCGGGCGCGGAGGCCGCCGCGTGTCTCCTCGCCGGGGTCCGTGAAGACCTCGATGTCGGCCTCCGAGAAGTCCAGCCACTTGCCGGTGAGGGGGAACCACGCCTTGTAGACGGACTCCTTGGCGCTGAACAGGAGCCGGTCCCAGTGGACCGTGGGCCGCTCCGCCGTCAGGCGTGCCAGGCGTTCCTGTTCGGCGGGCAGGGAGACGGAGGGGAGGATGCCGTCCGGGAGCGGGGCGTGCGGTTCGGCGTCGATGCCGAGCGAGGCGAGGTCGGTGGCGCGGGCCAGCGCGGCGGCGCGGTAGCCGTCGCAGTGGGTCATGCTGCCGATGACTCCGGCGGGCCAGGCCGGCGCGCCGTGGGCGCCGGGCAGGATCGGCTGCGGGGGCACGCCGAGCTTCTCCATGGCGCGCCGGGCACACGCCCGTACGGCGGCGAACTCGCGGCGGCGCTTGGGCACCGCGCGGGCCACGCGGGCCTCTTCCTCGGGGTACAGCGGGGCGTCCTGGAGCCCCTCGTCACCGTGTGTCTCCACCGTCACCACGGAGTCCGGAAGCAGTTCCTCGATCACCGGTTCCGACCTCCATCGGCAGGATGCGGCGCAGTCGGCCCGGGGGTTCCGGGCGCTTCTGCCACTCGCGGGGGTATCCCACGGACACTTCTTCGAAGCGGACGCCCTCGTGGTGGGTGGTCCGCGGGATGTGGAGATGGCCGTAGACCATGGTGTCCACGCGGAATCTGCGGTGCCAGTCGGCGGTCAGTGTGGTGCCGCACCACATGGCGAACTCGGGGTACCACAGGACTTCGGTGGGGTGCCGGTCCAGGGGGTAGTGGTTGATCAGGACCGTGGGCAGGGTGTCGGGGATCTCGGTGAGCCGGCGTTCGGTCTCGGCGACCCGGGCCCGGCACCAGGCCTCGCGGCTGGGGTAGGGATCGGGGTGCAGCAGGAACTCGTCGTTGCAGACGATGCCGGTGCCGTGCGCGTACGTCAGTCCCTCGGCCTTGGTCGCGCAGCCGGCCGGCAGGAACGAGTAGTCGTAGAGCAGGAACAGCGGGGCCACGGCCACCGGGCCGCCGGGGCCCTCCCAGACGGGGTAGGGATCCTCGGGTGTGACGACGCCCAGCTCCCGGCACAGGGCGACGAGGTGCTCGTAGCGGGCGACGCCGCGCAGGGTGACGGGGTCCTTGGGGTGGGTCCACAGCTCGTGGTTTCCGGGGGCCCAGAGGACCTTGCGGAAGCGGCCGGCGAGGAGTTCGAGGACCCAGCGGATGTCGGCCACGGTCTCGGCGACGTCACCGGCGACGATCAGCCAGTCGTCGTCCGTGCCGGGCCGCATGTTCTCGACCAGGGCGCGGTTCTCGGCGTACCCGATGTGCAGGTCGCTGATGGCCAGCAGCTGTCCGGCACCGCCGGCCGTCGACTCCACCCCTCGCCCCCTCCGCGCACCCGATTGAGCCCACGAGATCACATCCCGCCGTTCCGCGACAAGACGGCGGGACGCGCGAGGGCCCGTCCGCGGAGCGGCCCGCGCGAAACCCCGAGGCCGGGCGCGCCGCGACGGGAGTTCACGTGCCGGGTGGGCACCATCAGGAAATCCGTAACACGGGCGTTGCACGCGGCACCCTTTGAAAGCCGTATGATCGCCCCAACACCACCCGCCACGAACGCCTCTTCGCCGAGGGCGGTTTGGTGTACCTCCAACCACCTTGGCCGGGCACGGCCTCGCTCCGCCGTGCCCGCGAACCCGAAAGGACGGCCCTGCATGGTCTCTCGCGTACGCGTCTGGCTCAACCGCACGTACGCGGAGAACGTGTTCTTCATGGATCAGCTGCGGAGAAATCCCAGCGACCGGGCCGTCGAGATCCATGCCACGCACGGCGACGCCGACTCCCCCGTACTGGCCGCCGCCGACACCGCCGACCTGGAGCCCGAGGGCCTGTCCCCGGCCGCGTACGTCGAGTTCGCGCTGGACCAGTGCGACCGCCGCGGCATCGACGTGTTCGTGCCCCGGCTGCACCAGTCGGAGATCGTGGCGCACCGCGCGGACTTCGAGGCGGTGGGTACGGCGCTGCTGGCGCCGACCCCCGAGGCCGTCGCCGTCTTCCACGACAAGGTGATCGCGTACGAGGCCGTCCAGGCGATCGGCGTGCCCGTACCGCCGTGGTGGCGGGTCCGTACGGCGCCCGAACTCGTCGCCGCTGTAGAGGAGTTGGAGGCCGCCGGTCACAAGGCGTGCTTCAAGCCGGCGTCCGGTGCGGGCGGGGTGGGCTTCCGTGTGATCACGCGCGCCCCCTTCTCGCTCATGCACCTCAACGGCTTCCCGAGCCCCTACGTCCCGCTCGACACGGTCGTCGAGGCGCTGGAGCAGGCCGACGAGCAGGTCGACTGGCTGGTGATGCCCCGTCTGGAGGAGCCGGAGGTGTCGGTGGACTGCCTGACCGGTCCCGACAACCTGATCCGCCTCGCCGTGGGCCGCACGAAGAACGGCCGCCGTCGCGGTTTCACCCTGCAGGAGCAGTGGCTGGAGCCGGCCCGCCGGATCGCGGAGGGCTTCGGGCTGCACTACCTGTCCAATATCCAGTTCCGCATGTTCGGCGACCGGCCCGTGCTGATGGACGTCAACACCCGCCCTGCAGGCGGCCTGCACCAGCTGTCGCTGTGCGGTGTCAACGCCCCTTGGGCGGCAGTGCAGTTGGCGCTCGGTGAGGACCCGGGCACGATGCAGCCGCCGTTCCTGGGCGCGGACTACGCGGTGGTCTCGGGCCCGCGTCAGCTGCGTCCGGTGTCGCTCCCGCACCAGCGCGCGGAGGAGTCGGAGCCCCTGCTGCCGGCGGCGCCCGTATCCGCACAGGACGAGGTGGAGACGGCACCGGCGACCTCCGAGACGGGCAGCCGGGCCGCCGCCCGCGCCTGACTCCTCGGTCCCTCTTCGACCCGCACGACAACTTCATACCGGTCTGGACCAATCATGGCGCCGCATCTTGACACCGCGATTGGTCCATACCAGCTTGGTTGCGCACCTTCCTGCACTCCCGAACACCCCCATTCCTTCAGGGAGATAGCGTGCGCGACACACTCAGACGTTCCAGACGTCGGCTCCTCGCCCTGCTCGGCACCGCCGCCCTGGCCATGGCCGGGGCGATCGCGCTGCCCGGCACGGCGGAGGCGGCGAACGTCCTGACCAACCCCGGCTTCGAGTCGGGCAGTCTCTCCCCCTGGTCCTGCACCGGAAACCTCGGCTCGGTCGTCTCCTCGCCCGTGCACGGCGGTGCCAAGGCCCTTGCGGGCGCGGTGAGTTCGAGCGACACCGCACAGTGCTCCCAGACGGTCGCCGTGCAACCGAACACGGTGTACTCGCTCAGCGGCTGGGTGCGCGGCAACTATGTCTACCTCGGTGTCAACGGCGGTTCCTCGACGTGGACTTCGTCCCCGTCGGCGTACAGCCAGCTGACGACGTCCTTCACCACCGGCGCCTCGCAGACCAGCGCCACCATCTACGTCCACGGCTGGTACGCGCAGGGCACCTACTACGCGGACGACATCAGCCTCGACGGTCCGGGCGGTGGCGGCGGTGGCGACACCCAGGCCCCGACCGCGCCGACCGGGCTGACGTCCACGGGCAAGACCTCCTCCAGCGTGTCGCTGTCGTGGGGCGCCTCGACGGACAACGTGGGTGTCACGGCGTACGACATCTACAGCGGTGCGAACCAGGTCCTCAGCGTCACCGGCACGAGCGGCACGGTCAGCGGGCTCTCGTCCAGTACCGCCTACACGTTCACCGTGAAGGCGCGCGACGCGGCCGGGAACAGCTCGGCGGCCTCCAACTCGGTGAGCGTCACGACGAGTGCCGGCACCGGCGGCGGCACCGGGTTCACCCAGGCAGCGCCGTATCTCTACGAGGGCTGGGGCGATCCGCCGAGCCCGAGCACGGTGATGAGCGCGACCGGCATCAAGTGGTTCACGATGGCGTTCGTGCTGGACTCCGGTGGCTGCAACCCGAGTTGGGACGGCAGCCGGGCCCTGACCGGTGGCGTCGACCAGACCGCCATCAACCAGATCCGCGCGGCGGGCGGTGACGTCGTCCCGTCCTTCGGCGGCTGGCAGGGCAGCAAGCTCGGCGCCAACTGCTCCTCGGCGAGCGCACTCGCCGGGGCCCTGCAGAAGGTGATCAGCGCCTACGGCCTCAAGGCGATCGACATGGACATCGAGAACACGGACGAGTTCGAGAACGAGGCCGTGCAGGCGAAGATCCTGACCGCGCTGAAGACCGTCAAGGCCAACAACCCCGGCCTGCGGACGATCGTCACCTTCGGCACCTCGACGACCGGCCCGACGTACTACGGCAACCGGCTCATCGAGCAGGCGCAGTCGCTCAACGCCAACATCGACGTCTTCACCATCATGCCGTTCGACTTCGGCGGCGGCTCCGACATGTACGGCAACACGGTCGCCGCGGCCGAGGGCCTGAAGACCAAGCTGAAGTCGACCTTCGGCTGGGACGACGCGACGGCGTACTCGCACATCGGCATCTCGGGCATGAACGGTCTGTCGGACCAGTCGGAGACCACGACTCCGGCCATCTGGACGCAGATCCGTGACTGGTCGAACTCGCACCACATCGCCCGGCTCGCCTTCTGGTCGGTCAACCGTGACCGCGGGTGCGCCGGTGGCGGAGTGGTGAGCAACTGCTCCGGCATCAGCCAGAACACCTGGCAGTTCACCTCGATCACGGCCGGTTTCACCGGCTGACGGCCCCCACCCCTGGCGGCCGGTCCCCCGTGTGGGCCGGCCGCCTCGGTGTGTGCGCCGACAGTCGGCTCCATCGGTCAGAAACGGCCCGAGCCCCGGTACAGCTCCAACTCCCCGTCCAACTCCACGGCGAGGACCGTGGCCAGCGGGTCGAGGTCGGCCAGGGGCGGCGGGTCGATCCACAACTGCCCTACGGCCTCGTGCAGTCCGCCGATGACCCGGTGGGCGAGTTCGGTGCCGGTGCCGAGCACGGTGACCCTGCGGACCGGGGTGACAAGACCGCGGACTCCGATCTCGGCGCGCGGGATGTCGTACAGGGTGAGATACAGAGTGCGCCGGTCGGCGGAGAGGGTGCTCGGCCCGTAGTGGTGCCCGGCCGGGAGCCCGCGCACCGTGCCGTACACGGCGTCGGAGTGTTTGCGGATCCACTCCCCCAGGCCTTCGAGGCGTTCGACCTGCGGCTGCGGGATGGTGCCGTCCTCCATCGGGCCCACGTCGAGGAGGAGGTTGCCGCCCCCGCCGATCGTCTCCGTGAAGTAACGCACCAGCTGGCTCAGCGACTTGTGGTTGTCGTCGTGGTGCTGGTACCCCCACGAGTCGTTGATGGTGAGGCACAACTCCCAGGTCCCGTCCGGGGGTTCGACGGGGGCGCCCTGCTCCGGTGTCGCGTAGTCGCCCTCGCTGAGCATGCGGGCGTTGAACACGACGTCCGGAGAGTACGAGCGGATGAGCGCGGCGAGTTCCTTGATGCGCCACTGCTCCTCGCTGCGGTCCCACTCGCCGTCGAACCACATCAGGTCGGGCCGGTAGCGGGAGGCCAACTCCCGTATCTGGCCGTCCCGGTAGACGATGAACCGCTCCCAGGCTTCGAGGTCCTCGTCCTCGGCCGAGCATTCGGAGTAGCGGTTGTCCTCCTGCTCCGGCGGGCGGCCCGGCTTGCGGGTGGTGGCGTAGTCGGGGTGGTTCCAGTCGGAGTGCGAGTAGTAGAGGCCAACCTTCAGGCCCTTCTCGCGCAGGGCGTCGGCGTAACCGGTGATGTAGTCCTTGCCGAGGCTGAGTTCGCCGAACTCCGTGTCCCACAGGGCGACACCGTCGTGGTGGCGGCTCGTCAGGACGGCGTACCTGGCGCCGGCTCGGGCGAACAGGTCTGCCCAGGCGCGCGGTTCGTACTTCGCGCCGGTGAAGCGGTCGAGCTGGGACATGTACCGGTCGTGCGGCACGATGTCGTCGTAGAACGACCAGGACTCCTGGACGCCGTCGACGGCGTAGATCCCCCAGTGGACGAAGATCCCCAACTTGGCGTCGGTGAACCACGGTTGCATGGGCACGGCTGAACTCCCCTTACATACAAGGTCAGTTGGGGGGATGAAGAGGGCGGGTCCCGGCGCACGATGACGCTGTCGGCGAATCAGGCGGGGCTGGGCCAGTGACTCGAAAAAGTGTGACACTTCTTGCCAAAGTGTCACACTTTCTCGGCTATCTGCGGCTGCCCCGGCCTGCAGACGGGATTGGCCAACAGCGTCCACGATCGCCGGGGCCCGCCCCTCCGGGTGTACTACTGGCCTGCGCCCGCCCGCTGCAGACGGAGCGTCAGGATCTGGAAGGGCCGCAGGGCGACCGCGACCGAATCTCCGTCGACGGAGACCTCGTCCTCCAGGGGGCGCTCCAGCAGGTCGGTGATCTGTGCGCCGGCGAGGGGGAAGCCCGTGCGCAGTGCGCCCTGGGCGCGGCCGCCGCTCGACTCGTAGAGGCGGACCACGACATCGCCCGACTCGTCGTCGGCGAGCTTGACCGCCTCGACGGTGATGCCGTCGCCGTCGACGGAGACGACCGGCTCCGGGGCGCCGCCCGAATCGGCCACGCGCAGCGGGAGGTTGAGGGCGTAGCCCTCGGCGACCGCGTCCTCGATGCTCGCGCCGGGCAGCAACGAGTAGGTGAAGCGGTGCTTGCCCTGGTCGGCGCCCGGGTCCGGGATGCGCGGGGCGCGCACCAGGCTCAGGCGGACCGTGGTCGTCGTACCGCCGTCCTCGCGGACCGTGCGGGAGACGTCGTGGCCGTACGTCGAGTCGTTGATGACGGCGACGCCGTAGCCGGGCTCTGCGAGGTGCACCCAGCGGTGGCCGGAGACCTCGAAACGGGCCGCCTCCCAGCTGGTGTTGGTGTGCGTGGGCCGCTGGATGTGGCCGAACTGGATCTCGGCGGAGGAGTGGGCCGCCCGGATGTCCACCGGGAAGCCCGCCTTGAGGAACTTCTCGGCCTCGTGCCAGTCGATGTCGGTCTCGAAGTCGATGCGGGGGCTGCCCGCGCGGACGGTGATCGTCTGCACGATCTTCGAGCCCTTGCCGAAGGACCGCTCCACGCGGATCGCGCCGAGCAGCGGGTCCTGCTCGACGACCGTGATGGAGTCGGCGTCCAGGAGGTCGGTGAAGCGGTTCTTGTAGTGCTTGTCGACGTCCCAGGCGTCCCAGTAGTTGGGCAGGTCGGCGTGCAGACGCAGCAAGTTGCCCTGGTCGGCGAGGACTTCACGGCCGCCGTGGCGCAGGTCGCGCACGGAGGCGAGGGTGCCGTCGGCGGCGAGTTCGACGCGGACGATCCCGTTGTCGAGGACGCGGTCGGTGACGGTCACCGCTTGCGGGACGTACTCGGCGGCCAGTGGGGCGCTGCCGTTCGCGGGGACCGTCGCGTACATCGGTACGCCGATCGCCGTGCGGATGACCTCGGCGCGGTCGAAGGGGCTGGTGTTGAAGACGCGGGTTCCGCCGCCGCCCAGCGCGGCCACGGCCGCCGCCGTCAGCTCCTCCAACTCCGTTGCCACGCGCGCGTATTCGGCCTCGGCCTCGCGGTGCACCCAAGCGATCGAGGAACCGGGCAGGATGTCGTGGAACTGGTGCAGCAGGACCGTCTTCCACAGCCGGTCGAGCTTCTCGTACGGGTAGGCGTAGCCCGGTGCGTGCAGCGCGGCCGTGGTGGCCCACAACTCGGCCTCACGGAGCTTGTGTTCGCTGCGCCGGTTGCCCTGCTTGGTGCGGGCCTGCGAGGTGTAGGTGGCGCGGTGCAGCTCCAGGTAGAGCTCGCCGACCCAGACGGGAGCGTCCGGGTACTCCGCGCGGGCCTTGGCGAAGAACTCGTCGGGGTGCTCGACGACGACCTTCGGCGATCCCTCCAAGTCGGCGAGCCTGCGCGCCCGTTCCATGATCTCGCGGGTGGGACCGCCACCGCCGTCGCCCCAGCCGAACGGGGCCAGGGAGCGGGTGGCGTTGCCCTTCTCCTGGTAGTTGCGGACCGCGCGGGACATCTCCTCGCCGCTGAAGCGGGCGTTGTAGGTGTCGACCGGCGGGAAGTGCGTGAAGATGCGGGTGCCGTCGATGCCCTCCCACCAGAAGGTGTGGTGGGGGAACTTGTTGGTCTGGTTCCAGGAGATCTTCTGGGTGAGGAACCACTCGTTGCCGGCGAGCTTGGCGAGCTGCGGGTAGGCCGCGTTGTAGCCGAAGGAGTCGGGCAGCCAGACGCCCTTGGTCTCGACGCCGAAGTGCTCGATGAAGAACCGCTTGCCGTGGACGAGTTGGCGGGCGATGGCCTCTCCGCCGGGCAGGTTGCCGTCGGACTCGACCCACATGCCGCCGACCGGCGCCCACTGGCCGCGCTTGACCGACTCCTGGATGCGGGCCCACACCTGCGGGTAGTTGTCGCGCACCCACTCGTACTGCTGGGCCTGCGAGCAGGCGAAGATGAAGTCCTCGTACTCGTCGGCCAGCGACGTCACGTTCGAGAAGGTGCGGGAGGTCTTGCGCTTGGTCTCGCGGATCGGCCACAGCCACGCCGAGTCGATGTGCGCGTGCCCGACACCGGAGATGACGTGTGCGCTGGCGTTGGCGGGCTTGGAGAGCACCGGCTTGAGCGCGGCCCGCACGTCGGCGGCCGTACCGGCGACGTCGTCCAGGTCGAGGAGGTCCAGGGCCCGGTCGAGAGCGTGCATGATCTCGTGCCGGCGGGGGTCGTGCTCGCCCAGTTCCAGCATCAGTTCGCGCAGCACCTGGATGTCCAGGTCGAGGTGGAAGACCTCCTCGTCGAGGACGGCGAGGTCGGCGCGGCGGAATGTATACAGTGGACGGTCGCCTGCCGTCAGTACATCACCGAGCGGCGTGGGCTCCGAGAAGTTGTTGGCGAGGATGTCGGGGTTGGAGGCCGCCTCGACCAGGTAGTCGATGACCTCGCCGCCCGTCGCCGGGTTGGCGATCGCCACGTACTGGTTGAGCGGGTTGACCGCCTTCAGCGGCGTCCCGTCCGCGAGGTGGACCAGGGCCTCGGCCTGGTTGCCCGGCCAGTCGCCCACGAAGCCGAGGTCGATGACGGCCTCGACGCGCTTCCCGGCCCACTCCTCGGGCACCTGCCCGCGCATCCGGAACCAGGTGGTGCCCCAGGGCGGACCCCACGGGGTGTCCATCGCGAACGGCGCGTACGGCGCCGCCTCGGCCTCCTCGAAGGAGACCGGCTCACCGGGGGCCTGCCAGGCCTCGACCGTGAAGGGCGCGGTGGCCGCGTAGACCGCGGGCTTGATGCGCTGGTCATGGGCGCGCTGGACGCGCTCCTCGATCCGGCTGCGTTCGTCGTGCATGGGAGGTCTCCAGGGAACCAGGGAGCTGCTGAGAACTGGGGAGCTGTCGAGAACTCGCTGCCGAGAACTCGGGGAAAGCGCTTACTGAACAGTGCCTACTTAAGGTACGCCAGGCCCGGGTGGACCTCGGTATAGCCCTCGACCAGCCGGCGCGCGACGTTCACCGAGTCGACCAGCGGATGCAGCGCGAAGGCCTTCACCGCCGTCGTACGGGAGCCGTTCTCGGCCGCCGCGAGAACCTCGCGCTCGACGCCCTTGACCGCGCAGACCAGGCCGGTGGCGTGGTCGGGCAGCGGGTCGACCGCGACGGGGTGGGCGCCGTTGGCGTCGACCAGGCACGGGACCTCGATGACGGCGTCCGCGTCGAGGACGGACAGCGCGCCCTGGTTGCGGACGTTGAGGATCAGGGTGGTGCGTTCGTCGCGGGCGATGGCCCGCATCAGGGCGAGGGCGACCTTCTCGTACCCGCCGGAGAGGTCGTCGGCGTCGCGTTCGCCGGCGCCGGCCGTCTCCCGGTTCTCCGCCATGTAGGTCGCCTCGCGCTCGGCGCGGGTGCGGTCCCAGGCGGTCAGCGCGGCCGTGTCGGGGCGCTTCATCTCGTCGTAGAACCGCGCCTGTTGGTCGCGGAGGAAGGCGCCGCGGGTCTTCTCGACCTCACTGTAGGCGCGGACGGTCTCGCGGTTGAAGTAGTAGTAGTGCAGGTACTCGTTCGGGATGGCGCCCAGCGACTGGAGCCAGTCGGTGCCGAAGAGCTTGCCCTCCTCGAAGGAGCCGAGCAGGTCCGGGTCGGCGAGCAGGCGCGGGAGTTCGTCGCGGCCGGCGACGCGCAGGCCGCGTACCCAGCCGAGGTGGTTGAGGCCGACGTAGTCGATGAAGGCCTCGCGCGGGTCGGCGCCGAGCACCGTGGCGATACGGCGGCCGAGGCCGACCGGTGAGTCGCAGATGCCGATGACGCGGTCGCCGAGGTGGCGGGACATGGCCTCGGTGACCAGGCCCGCCGGGTTGGTGAAGTTGATGACCCAGGCGTCGGGGGCGAGGCGGGCCACGCGCCGCGCGATGTCGACGGCGACCGGGACGGTTCGTAGACCATAGGCAATACCGCCCGCGCCGACCGTCTCCTGGCCGAGGACGCCTTCCGCCAGCGCCACCCGCTCGTCGTTCGCGCGGCCCTCCAGGCCGCCGACGCGGATCGCGGAGAAGATGAAGTCGGCGCCGCGCAGGGCCGCGTCGAGGTCGGTGGTGGCGGTGACCGTGGGAGCGTCGGGCACGGTGGCGGCCTGTTCGGCCAGTACACGGGCGACCGCATACAGTCGACTGTCGTCGAGATCGTGCAGCACCACCTCGGTGACGCGGCCCTCGCCGCGGTCCGTCAGGAGCGCCCCGTACACGAGCGGCACCCGGAACCCGCCGCCGCCCAGAATCGTCAGCTTCACGCTTGCACCTTTCCTGCCACGACGACCTCGACGCCCGCTTCCTCCAGGGAGGAGCGAGTCACCGGGTCGACCGGGGCGTTCGTCACCACCGCGTCCAGGTCCTCGGGACCGCACACCTTCGCCATCCCGGTACCCGGGAACTTCTGCGCGTCGGCGAGCAGGACGACCTTTTCGGCGGCCTTGATCATGGCCCGCTTGACCGGCACCTCGACGACCGTCGTGTCCATCACCTGGCCGCCGGGCCGCACTCCGCTGGTGCCGAGGAAGAGCCAGTCGGCGTGCAGCTGGCGCAGGTTGTCCTCGGTGAGGAAGCCCACCAGGGAGCGGTACTCGCGCCGGACCATGCCGCCGAGCAGCACCAGCTCGATGCCCTCGTCGTCGGCCAGCTCCTCGTAGACCACGAGGTTGCTGGTGATCACGGTGAGCCGGCGGCCGTGCAGCTGGCGGGCCAGCCGGTAGGCGGTGGTGCCGATGTCGAGGAGGACCGACTGGCCGTCCGCGACCATGGCGGCGGCGCGCGCGGCTATCGCGTCCTTCTCGGCCACCCGCACCTCGGCGACCTCGGCGAAGGGCTGGTCGCCCTCGTCGGCCACGGCACCGCCGTGGACACGCGTGAGCAGGCCGTCCTCCTCCAGTTTGAGCAGATCTCGCCTGATCGTGGCGGGGCTCACACCCAGCTGCTCGGAGAGATCGGTCACGGCCGCGGGACCCCCTGAACGCAGGGCCCGCAGGATGAGTTGATGTCGTCGTTCTGCCAGCACGTCGCGAACACTACTCGTCATCTTCAATCATTTCTATGCTCAGTTCTGCTTGGGTATTGACCAATCTCGCGGAGCAGCGCACGATTCCGGTCACCGAAATGAAGAGTTTTGACGAACTCTCCAGACGACGTGCCGACGAGAGGATGCGCGCGTGGACGACCCCCGGCCCGATGTGCTGCTGACCGGGCTGCTCTTCTACGACCTCGTCCTCACAGGCCTGGGGCAGCCCCCGACGCCGGGCGAGGAGATCTGGACGGCCGGCATGGGCTGCGGCCCCGGCGGCATCGCGAACCTCGCGGTCGCCGCGTCCCGCTTCGGCCTGAAAACCTCCCTGGCCACGGTCTTCGGCGACGACTTCTACGGCGCGTACTGCCACGAGATCCTCGCCGGCCAGGAGGGCGTCGACCTCTCCCTGTCCCGCACCGCGAACGGCTGGCACACCCCCGTCACCGTCTCGCTCGCCCACGGAAGCGACCGGGCACTGGTCACCCACGGCCAGGAACCGCCGTACTCGCAGGACGTGCTGATGGGCGACCCGCCCGAGGCGCGGACGGCGCTGGTGCACCTGGAGGCCGAGCCGCGCGCGTGGCTCGCCAAGGCGTCCGCGAACGGCACGCAGATCTACGCCGACGTCGGCTGGGACCCCACCCAGGAGTGGTCCCGTGACCTGCTCGACCAGCTCGCCCTGTGCCATGCCTTCCTCCCCAACGAGACCGAGGCGATGGCCTACACCCGCACCGACAGCGCGGTCGCGGCGCTCGGCATCCTCACCGAACTGGTGCCGGTCGCGGTGATCACGCGGGGCGGTGACGGGGCGATCGCCGTCGACCAGACGACGGGCGAGTACGCGGAGGTCCCGGCCCTGGCCGTCGACGTCCTGGACGCGACGGGTGCCGGTGACGTGTTCGGCGCGAGTTTCGTCGCGGCCTCGCTCGGCGGCTGGCCGCTGGAGGAACGGCTGCGGTTCGCGGTACTCGCGGCCGGACTGTCCGTCCAGCATCACGGCGGTGCGCTGGCGGCGCCGGGCTGGTACGGCGTCGACCGTTGGCTGCATACAGTCCGCGATCCCGAACTGCGGCGTGCGTACGGCTTTCTCGTCGACCGGATCCCGGCGGACCCCGGCCCGCCTGTCGCGTACGCGCCCGTCACTCCCCCCGCACCGCAGTAGCCCGCCCCACCTGGCAAGTCCCTTGTAAGTCCCCCCACTTCAGTCCCTCGTATGCACGACCCGAACAGATCGAACAGATCCGAAAGGCGGTGGGAGCTGTGCGGCTCTCACGAAGAGGCCTGCTCCGTGCGGGCCTGGCCGGTACGGCCGCCACGGCGCTCGGCGGCCTGGCGTCCGGCTGTGCCGTTCCAGCCGGTTCCACCGGCCGGAACATGGTCCTGTGGTACTGGGACGGCGGCCTCGGCGACACGGTCCTGAAGAAGGCCAAGGCCCGTTACGACAGTTCCGTCGACCTCCAGGCCATCAAGATCGGCGGTTACTACCGGTCCAAGCTGCTCACCACGATGGCCGGCCGCGCCCACGTCCCCGACATCGCCGGCCTCAAGGGCGAGGACATGGCGTCCTATCTGCCCAACTCCGAGCAGTTCGTAGACCTCAGGACACTCGGCGCGGACAAGTACAAGAGCCAGTTCCTCACGTGGAAGTGGGAGCAGGGCATCGCCGACGACGGCACGATGGTCGGCTTCCCGATCGACTGCGGCCCGGTGGCGCACTTCTACCAGTACGCCGTGTTCCGCAAGGCGGGGCTGCCGTACGAACCCGCCGACGTGTCCCGGGAGTTGAACACCTGGGAGAAGTTCTTCGCGGCGGGCGAGCAGCTCAGGAACCGGATCCCCGGGACCTCCATGGTCACCGACGTCAACAGCGTCTTCGAGAACGTGGTGCAGCAGGGCAGCAAGCGCTACGTCGACAAGGACCGCCACTTCATCGGCAACCAGGAGCATGTGCGCCACGCCTGGGCGCTCGCCGTGGAGGCCAAGCAGCGCAAGATCGTCTCCAACCTCGTCAGCGGTACCCCCGACCAGTTGTCGGCCGTGGACGACGGCAAGCTGCCCAGTCAGCTGGGCGCCTCCTGGGCTACCAACGACATCAAGACCGGCAACCCGAAGACCAAGGGCAGGTGGCGGATCGCCGACATGCCGGTGCGGCCTTCCAACAACGGCGGCTCGTTCCTGTCGATCACCAAGGAGTGTCGGGAGCCGGAGCAGGCCTTCCAGATCATCTCGTGGATGCTCGACGCGTCGAACCAGGCACAGGGGTTCGTCGACGCGGGTCTGTTCCCGTCCACGCCGGCCTCGTACGACCTGAAGCAACTGCGTGAGCCGGACGCCTTCTTCGGCGGCCAGGACACGATGGACATCTTCGGGCCCGCCGCGCAGAAGATCACGGTCGCCTACAACAGCCCGTTCGACATCGCGCTCGGGCAGCCCCTCAAGGACGAGATCAAGAACGTAGGCGTCCTCGGCAAGGACCCGAAGAAGGCCTGGAGTGACGCCATGAGCAAGTGCCGGCGCATCGCGGACCACCTGGGGGTGAGCTACTGATGGCCACCGCACTGGACAAGCCCCCGGCCGCCGTGGACAGTTCGTCCGCCTCTTCGCAGCCCAAGAGCGGGTTCCGCAAGTACTGGCATCTGTATGCCGCGATCTCCCCGTTCTATCTGCTGTTCCTCTGCTTCGGGCTGATCCCCGTCGGGTTCTCGTTCTACCTCTCCCTCCACCGCTGGGACGGCCTCGGCTCCATGGAGTGGGCAGGTCTGTCGCAGTACAAGTACCTGCTGAGCGACACCGACTTCTGGAACTCGATCGGCAACACCCTCATCATCTGGGCGCTGGCCACCTTCCCCATGATCTTCCTCGCGATGATCACGGCCGTGATGCTCAACTCGGCGGTCCGCTTCAAGAACGTGTACCGCTTCGCCTACTTCCTCCCGAACGTCACCTCGGTGGTGGCGATCGCCATCGTCTTCGGCTCGGTGTTCTCCACCAACTTCGGCCTGGTGAACGCCCTGTTGCAGGCTGTGGGCATCGACCAGATCGCCTGGCTGAACACCCCGTGGGGCATCAAGATCGCCATCGCGACCCTGATGACCTGGCAGTGGACCGGCTACAACGCGATCATCTTCCTCGCCGGTCTGCAGACCATCCCCAGCGAGGTGTACGAGGCGGCGCGGATGGACGGCGCCGGGCCCGTGCAGACGTTCTTCCGGATCACGCTGCCGATGATGCGGCCGGTGCTGCTGTTCGTCCTCGTCATCTCGACGGTCACCGGTCTGCAGAGCTTCTCCGAACCACAGGTGCTGCTGCAGAACACCTCGAACGACTCGACGTTCGCGGGCGGTCCGGGCCACTCCGGCCAGACGATGGTCCTCTACTTCTTCCAACAGACCTTCGACAACAACGACTTCGGTTACGGCGCCGCCGTGGCCTGGGGCATCTTCCTCGTCGTCATCATCTTCTCCATCGTCAACTGGCGCCTGGTGCAGCGCCGGGGCGAAGACTAGGGAGTCGGTCACCATGTCATTCCTCCAAGGCACACGGCGACCGAAGGCGATCCGGGGCACCCGGAGCCGCGGCGTCGCCCTGCATGTCTCCCTGATCCTGGGCGTGTTGCTCTCGGCCTTCCCGTTCTACTGGGCCGTGATCATGTCGACGCACACCTCGTCGGAGATCTTCTCCTACCCGCCGAAGCTGCTGCCCGGCACGCACTTCCTGGAGAACGTGCGCAGCCTCTTCGACAACATCGACTTCTTCGGCTCGATGTTCAACTCGGTGCTGGTGGCGGGATCGGTGACCTTCCTGGTCCTGTTCTTCGACTCGCTGGCCGCGTTCGTCTTCGCCAAGTTCCAGTTCCCCGGCAAGAACGTGCTGTTCGCGCTGCTGATGGTCATCTTCATGGTGCCGGCGCAGCTCGCGGCCATCCCGCAGTTCGTGATCATGGCGAAGCTCGGCTGGATCGGCTCGATGACCGCGCTGATCGTGCCGGCGGCGGCCAACGCGTTCGGCATCTTCTGGATGCGCCAGTACATGAAGAGCGCGATCCACGACGAACTCCTCGACGCCTCCCGCATCGACGGCGCGAACTTCCTGCGCCAGTACTGGCACGTGGCCCTCCCGGTGGTCCGGCCGGGCCTCGCCTTCCTCGGCATCTTCACCTTCATGGGCCAGTGGAACGACTACGCCTGGCCCCTGATCGCCCTCACCAACCCGAACAACGTGACGCTCCAGGTCGCGCTGTCCCAGCTCAACGGCACCCACGGCACCACCGACTACGGAATGGTCATGACCGGCGCGCTGCTCGCTCTCGTCCCCCTGCTGATCGTGTTCGCGGTCGGCGCCAAGCAGATCATCGGCGACCTCGGCAAGGGAGCCATCCGCTGATGACCGACCCGCTGCTCGCGCTCCGCCCCTGGGAGTCACCCGAGGTGACCTCCTGGGGGCGGTTGCCCATGTCCGCCGTAGACCGCCGCGCGAATGCCGTGTCCCTCGACGGGGACTGGCGCTTCCAGCTGCTGCCGGCGCCCGACGCCGCGCTGGGGGACGCCTGGTCGTCGGCGTACGTGCCGGGCGTATGGACCATGCAGGATACGGACGACCTTCCGCAGTACACGAACGTCCGTATGCCGTATACAGAATTCCCTCCGCTGTCGCCGGCCGCCAATCCGACGGGTGTGTACGAGCGTGAGATCGACGTCCCGGCCGACTGGGCCGGGCGGCGGATCGTGCTCCAGGTCGGGGCCGCCGAGAGCGTGCTGCTCGTGCACGTGGACGGGCGGCCCGTCGGCATCTCCAAGGACTCCCACCTCGCGGCCGACTTCGACCTCTCGGACGTCGTACGTCCCGGCGAGCGGGCCACCGTACGGCTGACCGTCGTCAAGTGGTCGGACTCCTCGCACATCGAGGACCAGGACCAGTGGTGGCACGGGGGCGTCACCCGCTCGGTGCTGCTGTACGCGACCGATCCGCTGTATCTCGCGGACGTGACCGTCCGGGCGTCCTACGACGGCGAGCTGCGGGTCGACTGCCAGGTGCGGGACGCGGGCGGCGCGCTGCCCGCCGGGTGGTACGTCAGCGGTGATCTCGACGGTCAACTCCTCACCCAGGACGAGGAGTTCGACCGGTTCAACACCGAGGACGACCGTGTCTCCGACTTCCTCGGCGAGGCCCGCATGCGCACCTCGGTGCCCGAGGTCCGCACCTGGAACGCCGAGACACCCGAGCTGTACGGCCTCACCGTCCGGCTGCACCGCGCCGACGGAACGGTGGCCGACTCGTCGTACCGGCGCATCGGTTTCCGTGACGTGGAGATCGTCGGGCGGGACCTGCTGGTCAACGGCGAGCGCGTGTTCATCCGGGGCGTCAACCGGCACGACTTCCATCCGCTGACCGGCCGCACGGTGTCGTACGACGACATGCGCGCGGACCTGGTCCTCCTCAAGCGGTTCGGCTTCAACGCGGTCCGCACCTCGCACTACCCGAACGACCCTGCGCTCTACGACCTCGCCGACGAGCTGGGCTTCTACGTCGTCGACGAGGCGGACATCGAGTCGCACGACCACGCGCACGAGATCGCGGACGACCCGCGCTATCTGAACGCGTTCGTGGACCGGACGGCGCGGATGGTGCTGCGCGACAAGAACCACCCCTCGGTCATCGTCTGGTCGCTCGGCAACGAGTCCGACTACGGCGCCAATCACGACGCGGCGGCCGGCTGGGTCCGGCGGCACGATCCCACCAGACCGATCCAGTACGAGGGCGCGGCCAAGCGCGGCTGGGCCGACCCGGACCTCGCCTCCGACATCGCGTGCCCGATGTACGCGTCGCTGGAGGACTGTGTCGCGCACGCGCTGTCCGGTGAGCAGACCAAGCCGTTGATCCAGTGCGAGTACTCCCACGCGATGGGCAACAGCAACGGAACCCTCGCGGACCACTGGGCTGCCATCGAGTCGACCCCGGGTCTTCAGGGCGGCTTCATCTGGGAGTTCTGGGACCACGGGATCCTGCAACGTGTGAGCGACGGAAGACCCACCGGCCGCGCGGGCGCCGGACTGTATGACAACGGTGTCGCCGCGCCCGGTCATCGCTGGGCGTACGGCGGTGACTTCGGCGAGACGATCCACGACGGCGCGTTCATCGCGGACGGCGTGGTGTTTCCCGACCGCACGCCCAAGCCGGTCATGTTCGAGCACCGGGAGATCGCGGCGCCGGTGCGCATCGAGTGCTTCCGGCACGAGGGCATCGTCCTCGGCAACCACCAGCACTTCCGGGGCCTCGACTGGCTGTCCGGTACTTGGGAGTTGGCCCTCGCGGACGGCCGCACGCTGACCGCTCCGGCCGAACTGCCCGTCCTGTGCCCGGGTGAGACGTTGGCCGTACCGCTGCCGTTCGAGCTGCCCCAGGACGGCGGCGAGGCCTGGCTGACGCTGCGCGTGACGACGGCCGAGGACCAGGCGTGGGCGCCGCGCGGCACGGACGTGTGCGCACCCCAGGTACGGCTGCGGGCCGCAACTCCCGCGACACCGACGGTGGTTGGCGGCGGCCGGGTCGAGGTCGACGGCGAGGGCCTCCTGCTCCACCCGCTGTTGACGGTCGCCCCGACCCTTTCCCTGTGGCGGGCGCCCACCGACAACGACGAATTGGGCGGCATGGCCTCGCGCTGGCGGACCTGGGGGCTCGACTCACTGGTCCGCAAGATCGTTTCGGTACGGCGTGACGGTGAGCGAAGCGAGATGGGGGTCCCCCCGGCCGAAAGCTGGGGGAGGGTGACGACGGTCGCCGAGTACGCCGGGGCCGTCGGTGTGGTCCGGCACTGTCAGGTGTTCACGCCGGTGGAGGGCGGGGTCCGGGTCGAGGAATCGGTCGAGCTGCCCGAGGAGTTCGTCGACGTGGCCCGGGTCGGCACCGTGTTCGAGACGGTGCCGGGGCTCGATCTGCTGGAGTGGTTCGGCCGGGGTCCCTGGGAGTCGTACCCCGACCGCAGCACGGGCGCGCCCGTGGGCCACCACTCGGTCCCCGTCGACGAGTTGTTCACCCCGTATCTGCGGCCGCAGGAGAGCGGTGGCCGGCACGGGGTACGGCGGTTCACGCTGTCGGCACCGGACGCCACCGGTCTCTCGGTCGACCTCGACGAGCCCCGCCAGGTCTCGGTGACCCGCCATCGCGCCGAGGACCTGACCGCCGCACGGCATCACGACGAGCTGGTGCCGCGTGCGTCCTGCGTGGTGCAAGTCGACGCGGTGCACCGGGGGTTGGGCACGGCGTCGTGCGGCCCCGACACTTCACCGAAGTATCTCGTCGCACCGGGTGTCCATCGCTGGAGCTGGACCCTGCGCGTTCTCTGAAGCCTCGGCTTCCAACTCCCCCGCTTTGAACTCCCCGGCTTTCACGAGCACTTACCCACGGAGCACACGTGTGTACTTCGCATGAGCACGAGCACGACCACGAGCAGGTCGAGACAGCCCAGGCCGGCGCCGGACGGCGCAGTTTCCTCCGGGCGACCGCGCTGCTCGGCGCCGCCGCCACGGCCGGCGTCACGCTGCCGACCGTCGCCGAAGCGGCCCCGGCGACGGCGAGTTGGCGACCCGACACCGACAGCCGGCGCTTCACGCTCGCCGTGATGCCGGACACCCAGTACCTCTTCGACGGGCCGAGCATCGACAAGGCGCCGATCGAGGCCTCGCTGCGCTATCTCCTGGAGCACGGCAAGGACGAGAACATCGTGTTCCTGTCCCACCTGGGCGACCTGACGCAGAACGGCGCGAAGCCCGAATTCGCCGCGATCGGGGAGGCGTTCAGGCTGCTGGACCGGCGGGGCGTCGGCTACAGCGTGCTGGCCGGCAACCACGACGTGAACTCGTCGACCGACGACCAGCGCGGCTCGTCGCCTTACCTGGACACGTTCGGGCCGCAGCGGTTCAAGGGCGCGCGCACGTTCGGCGGGGCGTCCACCGACGGCTACAACACGTATCACCTCTTCGAGGCGGCGGGCCGCGAGTGGATGGTGCTGGCGCTGGACTGGCGGCTGTCGGCGAAGGGGTACGCGTGGGCAAAGAGCGTCCTGGCCCAGCACCCGCACACGCCGGTGATCCTGACGACGCACGAACTGGTCGTCGAGGACGACCAACTGTCTGCTTACGGACAGCAGTTGTGGGACCAGTTGATCGAGGACCACGACCAGATCTTCCTCACGCTCAACGGACACTACTGGCCCGCCGGCCGGGCGACGCGCAAGAACGCGGCGGGCAACGACGTCCACCTGCACCTGACGAACTATCAGAACCGCTACTTCGGCGGCGCGGCGATGATTCGCCTCTACCGCTTCGACCTCGACCGCGGGGTCATCGACGTCGAGACGGTCTCCCCGTGGATCCTCGGCCGGGCGGCGAAGGGCCTCAACGAGCTGGAGCGCCAGGAGATCGAACTCAGCGGCGACGCCGACCGGTTCTCCGTCGGCATCGACTTCGCGGACCGCTTCGCCGGCTTCGCCCCGGTCCCCGCCCGTCCGTCGCGCCCCACCTCGAAGATCCTCGTCCCCGGCACGGTGGCGTACTGGCGCTTCGACGGACACTCCGACGCCACGGCCGTCTCGGGCACCGTCCGCGACCAGTCGGGACGCGGCAACGACCTCACCCTCGTCACGGTCGGCGGCGGAGCCCTGAACTGGTCCTCGGACCACCACCCCGACCAACCGGGCCACGGCAGCCTGGAGTTCACTGGCTTCAAGTCACCGCTGAAGGGCGCGTATCTGCGCACGGTCGACGGGGCTCCTCTCAACTCGGCGACGTTCAAGCGGGGTTACACGATCGAGGCGTTCTACCGGCTGCCCGCCGACTGGGACCCCGACCACAACGCCTGGTCCGGGTTGGTGAGTCGGACCGGTACCGGTGGAGCCGCCGGCAAGACCGGGGACGACCCGGACGAGCCCCTCGCGACGCTCTCGCTCTCCAACGACCGCGAACCGCAGTGGGCGGTACGCCCGTTGAACCAGGAGGGCATCGCCAGCAACTGGGGCCAGGAGACCCCGCTGGAGACCTGGTGGCACCTCGCTGTCGTCAACGACGGCAAGCACACCACGCTGTACGTCGAGGGCTGCCCGGTCGTGCGCAATCCGACCGCGACCGCCGTGGGGCTCACGTCGGTCGGGCTGCCCTGGCTGCTCGGCGGCTACGAGTACGCCGGGAAGATCGACCAGATCCTGCACGGCCGGCTCGGCGACGTCCGGATCGTCGAACGGGCGCTGCCCGTCACCTCCTTCATGAACCACTGACAGCCCTCCAGCCTCCAGAGGACTTCGAACCATCATGACCGAGCAGCAGCTGCCCACCTGGGCCGACCCGTCCGTCTCCCCCGCCGCCCTCGACGCACAGGGCGTCTCCCGACGCCAACTCCTGCGCCGCGCGGGCCTGTTCGGCGCCGCGTTCACCCTCGGCGCGGGCCCGCTCGCCACCTCCGCGTCGGCGTCCGTGCGCGGCTACGGCGGCAACGACCCGCGTCTCGCCTACCTCGTCGGCGACCATCACGTGCACTCCGTGTACAGCCACGACGCGAAGTACACGTTCTCCCAGCAGGCCAAGGCAGCCGCGAAGTACGGCCTCGACTGGATGGTGTTCAACGAGCACTCCAACTTCGGACACGCCTCCTACGGCGCCCAGTTGGAGCACGCCGAGATCCTCAAGGCGCGCGCCGCGAATCCCCGCCAGCTGATCTTCCAGGGCCTGGAGTGGTACATCCCGGCCGCCGAGCACTGCACGGTGTTCGCCGCGCCCGGCCGCCACGAGGTGGATCTGCTCACGCAGTTCGAACTCGCCTACGACGGCAAGCTGTTGGCCTACGACAAGGGCGGCGTCGCCGACGCGGACACCGCCCGCAACGAGGCGCACGCCGTGAAGGCCGTCAAGTGGCTGGCAGAGCAACGCCGTTCGGGCTATGTCGACGACGTCCTCGTCCTCGCCAACCACCCGCTGCGCCTGGGCATCGACTCCCCGCACGAGATGCGCAATTGGCGGGACGCGGCCCCCGAGATCATGATCGGCATGGAGGGCGCACCCGGCGCCCAGGGCGCGGCCCTCCCCGGCTGGCGCGGTGCGACCTCGGTCCGCGGCGAGTACGAGAACAAGCCGTCCGCCCAGTCCTGGTCGGGCTATCCGGCGGACGCGTATGTGACGTACGGCGGTTTCGACTGGGCTACGGCGACCGTCGGCGGCCTGTGGGACTCGATGCTGGCCGAGGGCCGGCTGTTCTCGATCACCACCAACTCCGACAACCACCGTACGGTCTACGACACTTGGGCCAACGGCGCCTGGCCCGACGGGCAGAACTTCGACAACACCGGCAAGCTGCCCGACCCGGTGAACACCGACTCCCCGCAGCCCGGCAGCGACTTCTGGCCCGGCGAGTTCAGCCGCACCCATGTGGGCGTGACCCGCTACGGCTACCGCGAGGTGATGGCGGGGATGCGCGCGGGCCGGGTCTGGGTCGACCACGGGCATCTGCTGGACGGGCTCGACGTCCGCCTGAAGCGCGACTGCGACCACGGTCAGGGCGTCACCCTGGGCGGCCGACTGCGGGTCCGCAAGGGCGACAGGCTCACGCTGAACATCACCGTGACGACCGCCTCGCGGCCCAACGCCCAGGGAATCCTGCCCGAGTTGGCGCACGTGGACGTGATCCGGGGCGCGGTGCGCGGGGCGGTGTCCGACCGGGACGCGTGGCGGGCGCCGGACACGAAGGTCGTCCGTACGGCGGACGTCAGCGGCCGCAAGGGGACGTACACGCTGCGCATCCCGGTGACGGCCGGGGACGAGTCCTTCTATCTGCGGCTGCGCGGCAGCGACGGCAAGCGACACGGTGCGGGCTACCTCGGCGCCTCGGTCGACCCGCACGGCCCGATCCCCCACGAGCCCGGAAACGGTGACCCGTGGGCCGACACATGGTTCTATTCCAACCCCATCTTCGTCGACCTGGCAGGTATCTGATGAAGCGTCAACTCACTGTCCTCGCTGGCTTATTGGGTGCTCTCACGCTCGGCGTGAGCACCGCCTCGGCGGCCGGATCCCCCTGGGTGGAGACCGGCACGGCCTACACCGGCAGTCTCGGCGGCGGTGAGGGCGTCGCCAGTCAGGCGGACGGCTCGCTGCTGTACCGCGGGTTGGCGTCCATCCCGCTGGATCTGCGCATCCAGGGCTGGAACCACATCGGTGACCCGGACATCGCGAACGGCTACGTCTTCGACGCCTACCAGGCCGCCGACACGGGCACGTCCAAGATGTTCGCGGTCACCACGCCGTCCGGGACGCGCTACTCGTACGTGCACACGCTGGACTCGGGCGAGAAGATCAACAACTCGTTCGACGCGATCTCGCCCGACACGCAGTGGATGGTGTCGGGCGAGTGGGGCGACCAGTCCAGACTCCAGGTCTTCCCCACGCCCCTGCTCAACCCGTCGACCCCGGCGACGGGCGGGGCGCTGCCGCAGGCCGGGCAGATCACCCTGGACAAGACGGTGAACGACGTCCAGGGCTGCGACTTCGTGACGGACACCCGCCTGGTGTGCGTCTCGGACGACGCGTCGGGGACCAAGTTCCCCGAGATCCGCCCGCTCCTCCAGGTCGACCTGCCGCACAAGCTGGACGGGCAGCCGACCACCGGCACGGTCACCAGTCTGTTCGCGCTGCCCCAACGCAGTATCTGCACGGGCACGTTCGAGGCCGAGGGCATCGACTACGACGTGAACAGCGGCACACTCCGGGCCGAGGTCGTACAGCCCGGCGTGTGCCAGGTGTCGACGAGCGTCTACTCGTACAAGCAGCAGTAGACAAACGGCTGTAGACAGACGGCTGTAGACAAACAGCAGTAGGCAGGCAGCAGTGGGCAAGCGACCGTAGACAGGCAGCAGTAGCGGTCGGTCAGGCGTAGAACCGCGAGAGACTCTGCAGGACGGCGGCGGGCTTCGGCCCGCCGTCGATCTCGATCGTCCCGTCGACGGCGACCTGCACCCCACCCGGTACGTCCTCGACCGAGGCGAGCTTCGCGACCAGCCGGATACGGGAGCCGACCTTTACCGGTGCGGGGAAACGCACCTTGTTCAGGCCGTAGTTGACCTTCGTGGACACGCCCTCGACGTCCAACAGCTCGGTGAAGAGCGGGATGAAGAGGGAGAGGGTCAGATAGCCGTGCGCGATGGGCGCGCCGAACGGTCCCGCCGCCGCCTTCTCCGGGTCCACGTGGATCCACTGGTGGTCGCCGGTCGCGTCGGCGAAGGTGTTGATGCGCTCCTGGGTGACCTCGATCCACTCGCTGGTGCCGAGGTCGCTGCCCGCGAGCTTCTTGAGTTCGTCGAGGCCGTTGACGGTGATGCTCATAAGTAGCCTGTCCTTCAAGGGAGTTGAGGGAGTTGAGGGAGTCAGGGAGCCAAGGGAGTTGCCGGTCGCTCATCGGTCGCCGAAGCGCTTGCGCACCCGGGACTTGAGGAGCTTTCCGGAGGCGGTGCGCGGGAGTTCGTCCGCGACCACCATCGACTTGGGGATCTTGTACTTGGCGAGCCGGCCGGCCAGCGACGCGAGCACCTCGTCGGGGTCCGGCGAGGCGCCTTCGCGCGGCACGACGACCGCGCGCGGCACCTCGCCCCACTTGTCGTCCGCGACCCCGATGACCGCGCACTCCACGATGTCGGGATGGGCGAGGAGCAGGTCCTCGATCTCGGCGGGATAGATGTTCTCCCCACCGGAGATGATCATGTCCTTCATACGGTCGACGATGTACACGTACCCGTCCTCGTCGGTCCGTGCCGCGTCCCCGCTGCGGAACCAGCCGTCGGCGAAGACCGCGGCCGTCTCCTCGGGCAACCCCCAGTAACCGGGCATCACATGGGGCCCACGCACCACGACCTCGCCGGTCTCGCCGACGTCGGCGGGGGTGAGGTCCGGCCGCACGACCCGTACGTCGCTGAAGAAATGCGGTACGCCCGCCGAACCGGCCTTGGTCACCGCGTGTTCGGCGTCCAGGAACAGGGTCCCTGGCGCGGCCTCCGTCATGCCGTAGCCCTGGAGGAAGGTCAGGCCGCGCTCCTGGTAGGCGGCGATCAGCGGGGACGGGACCGGGGAGCCGCCGCAGGTGAGGATGCGCAGCGAGGAGAGGTCGGCGTCGGCCCAGCGCGGGTGCCGGGCCAGCTGGTCGAACATCGTCGGCACCCCGAACATGAAGGTGATCCGGTGCTGTTCGATCAGGTCGAAGGTGGCCGCGGGGTCGAAGGCCTCGACCAGGACGCAGGTGCCGCCCTTGAGAAGCACCGGCAGGGTGAGCATGTTGAGGCCGGCCGTGTGGAACAACGGGGCGGAGACCAGGGCGCGTTCGTCGGCGATCAAGTCGGTGTCGACGAGGACGTTGATCGCGTTCCAGGCCAGGTTGCCGTGGGTGAGCATGGCGCCCTTGGGGCGGCCGGTCGTGCCCGAGGTGTACATGATGATGCAGGTGTCGTCGGCCGTGACGGGCTCGTCGATCGGCTCCGCCGAGGCCGCGTCGAGCAACTCCTCGTATTCCGGACCGACTTCGACGTAGATGCGTACGTCGGTGCTGCCCGGAAGTCCGGCGACGAGACCGGCGTGCGTCGGGCCGTAGACGAGGATCTTGGTGCCGGAGTCGGCGAGTTGGTGGGCGATCTCGGGGCCGGCGAGGCGGGTGTTGAGGGGGACGAAGACCGCGCCGAGGATGCCGGCCGCGAACAGGGTCTCCAGGTAGGAGGGGTGGTTGGGGCCGAGGTAGGCGACGCGGTCGCCGCGGCGGAGGCCTCGGGCGCGCAGGACGTGGGCCAGGCGGGTGGTTCGTGTATGCAATGTGCCGTAGTCCATCGACGAACCGTTGCCGACTGTCGACGAACTACCGTGCCCCGTCGACGATCCACCGGCGACCGTCGACGAACTACCGTGATCCGCCGACGATCCACCGCCGACCGTGGACAATCCACCGTGGACCAGGGCTGTGCGGTGCGGGGTCTTGCGGGCCCGGCGTGCGGGCCACGACCCCAGTCCCTCGTTGCGCATCCGGCGCCCCTTACGTCAGTCCGAGCAGGCGGGCGGCGTTCTCCTTGAGGATCTTCGGCTTGACCTCGTCCTTGATCGGCAGCTTCTCGAAGTCGGCGAGCCAGCGGTCCGGGGTGAGGACGGGGTAGTCGGAGCCGAAGAGGACCTTGTCCTTCAGCAGGGTGTTGGCGTACTGCACCAGTTGCGGCGGGAAGTACTTCGGCGACCAGCCGGACAGGTCGATGTGGACGCCCGGCTTGTGCGTGGCGACGGCGAGGGCCTCGTCCTGCCAGGGGAAGGACGGGTGCGCCAGGATGATCTTGAGGTGCGGGAAGTCGGCGGCGACGTCGTCGACATGGAGAGGGTTGCTGTACTTCAGGCGGATCCCGCCGCCTCCCGGCACGCCCGCGCCGATGCCCGTCTGGCCCGTGTGGAAGAGGGCGATGGCACCCGTCTCCTCGATGACCTCGTACAGGTCGTAGGCGACGGCCCGGTCGTTGGGGAAGAAGCCCTGGATGTTGGGGTGGAACTTGAAGCCCTTGACCCCGTACTCCTCGACCAGGCGGCGGGCCTGCTTCACGCCCGCCCTGCCCCGGAAGGGGTCGATGGAGGCGAAGGGGATGAGGACGTCCGGGTTGGCGGCGGCGGCCTCGGCGACCTCCTCGTTCGGGACGGGCTCGGTGCCGGTCGCGGACTCGGCGTCGACCGTGAAGATCACCGCGGCCATCTTGCGCTCGCGGTAGTACGCGGCGGTCTCCTCCAGGGTCGGCTTCCGCTTGCCCTCGACCTTGAAGTAGGCGGAGGAGGCGTCGTGCAGGTCGTCGTCCAGGGAGGAGTGGCCCTTGGAGGACACCTCGGCGTGGGTGTGGACGTCGATCGCGACGAGTTCACCGATGTCCATAGCCACGTCCGTACCGACGTCCGTACCGACGTCCGTACCGATGTCCATCACGCCTCCGGCAGCTTCGGTGCGGGGATGCCGACCGACTGGAGTTCGGCGCCGACCGAGGTGGGGAAGGCGTCGGCCAGGGTGTCAGGGGTCCAGCCGCCGTCGGCGTAGGCCGCGCTGATCTCCTGCGGGTGGGACCAGAGTGCCACCTTGTCGCCGCCGATGCCGATGGCCTGGCCGGTGATGCCGCGCGCGGCCTCGGAGGCGAGGTAGGGGACGAGGGCGGCACAGTCCTCGGGGGTGCCGAAGCCCTCGCCCTTGCGGAGGAAGTCCGGCAGCGGGTCGCCGTTCTTCATGGCCTCGATGTACGGGGCGAACGCGGGGATCGTCTCGGTCATGGCGGTCGCGGCGACCGGCACGATCGCGTTGACGGTGATGCCCGCGCGACCCAGTTCCATCGACCAGGTACGGGCGAAGGCGGCGATGCCCGCCTTGGCGGCCGAGTAGTTCGTCTGGCCGAAGTTGCCGCGCTGCCCGGCCGGCGAGCCGACCAGGATCAGGCTGCCGCCCTCGCCCTGCTCGCGCATCCGTACGGCGGCGGCGCGGGCGCAGGTGAAGGTGCCCTTGAGGTGGGTGGTGATCACCGCGTCGAAGTCCTCGTCGGTCATCTTCCACAGCACCTTGTCGCGCAGGATGCCCGCGTTGGTGACCAGGATGTCGAGCCGCCCGAACTCCTCGACGGCACGGTTCACCAGCCGCTCGGCGGCCTCGGTCGTACCGACGGGGACCACCTCGGCGACGGCGGTTCCGCCCGCCTCGTCGATGGACTTCACGGCCTGCTGGGCCACCGCCTCGTCGATGTCGTTGACGACCACGGACGCGCCGTGGGCGGCCAGGGCGTGCGCGTAGGCGAGGCCGAGGCCCCGGCCACTGCCGGTGACGACGGCGACCTTGCCGGTCAGATCGATGCTGGGCACGAGCGGTCCCTTCACAAGACGAGGCTGCGGTACGACACACCGGGACCGTGACTGCGAACGGCACCGGTGCGGCTACGAGATCGAAGCTAAGAGCAATAATTGTTGACGTCAATAGTTGTTGCCGATGGACCATGTGCGTCAGACTGGCCACGAACCACCGCGCGCCCCGCCCGGGGCCTCGACCCAGGGAGCCCGCCATCACCCGCCAGCCGCACACCGCGAACCCCCCGATCGACGCGCACGAGCCGTGGATGCGCGGGCTGCACGCGGACACGGGCTACCTCATGTACCGGCTGGGCCTGCGCTCCGGCCAGCTCTTCAACACGTTCCTCCAGGAGTCGGGCCTGCGCCTGCGCCACTACGCGCTGCTCCGCTTCCTGGCCACGTCCGAGGGCACCCTCCAGCGCGAACTGAGCACCCGGCTCGGCTACGACCCGAGCGCGATCGTCGGCCTGGTCGACGACCTGGAGAAGCTGGGATTCGCCGAGCGCCGCCCTTCCCCCGACGACCGGCGCAGCCGCATCGTGGTCCTGACGGCGGACGGCCGCGGCTTCCTGCGCGACACCGACGAGGCGGGCCTGCGCGTCACGAACGAACTGCTGGACCCGCTCGACGCGACCGAGCGGGAGACCCTGCACACGCTGCTGCAACGGGTCGCCGAGGACGGACTGACCTGACACCGGACGGAGGCCCGGCCATGACCACCACCCGGTCCGCGACGACCACCGGATCCGCGCCCACCACCCGGTCCGCGACGACCACCGGATCCGCGCCCACCACGCGGTCCGCGCCCGACCGGCTGCTCGCCGTGCTCGCCGCCTTCGACCACGCGCACACGGCCCTGTCCCTGTCCGACATCAGCCGCCGCGCCGGCCTCACCCTGACCACCGCCCACCGCCTCGCGGGCGCCCTCACCGAGTGGGGCGCGCTGGAGCGGGACGCGTCGGGGGTCTACCACGTAGGCCTACGGCTGTGGGAGATCGCGGCACTCGCGCCGCGCGGCCTCGCCCTGCGTCAACTGGCCCTGCCCTACCTGGAGGACCTGTACGAATCGACGCACGAGAACGTGCAGTTGGCGGTACGGGACGGCACGGAGGTCGTCTACACCGAGTGGATCTCGGGCCGTTCGGCGGTCGGCGTACACATCCGGGTGGGCGCCCGCTGGCCACTCCACGCCACGGGCGTGGGCCTCACTCTGCTGGCCCACGGCGACCCGGACTTCCAAGAGGCCTACTGCGCCGGTCCGTTGGCGTCCTTCACGCCGTACACGATCACCGATCCGGTACGACTGCGCCGGGTGCTGGCCGAAGTCCGGCACACCGGCGTCGCGGTGAGTACCCGTCAGATCACGGACGACGCGCTGTCGGTGGCCGCTCCGGTGCGTGGACCGGGCGGTGCGGTAGTGGCCGCGGTGTCGGTGGTCGTGCCTCAAGTGGACGCGCAGGTACCGGCGTTGATCCCGGCGGTGCGGCTCGCGGCGCGCGGGATATCGCGGGCGTTGGGGTGGCGGCCGGAGGCGTGACGGCATCCTCCTCGGCACAGGGCGGATATCCCTCTCACCGGTGAGGCCAGGTCCGTGGGGTCTCGCGATACGGGAACGGCCCTTGCCCGGAGGAGCCGCTCATGCCTGTTCCGTGCTGTTCTCCGGGCTCACCGACCGGCCACCCTGGGCCGCCGCGACCGTCCTGGCCGGAATCTTCCTTCTCCTGTTCGCCTTCACCGGTTCGGTGCTGATCCCGCTGCGCCCGATCGCGACGACACTGCTCAGCCTCGGGGCCGCGCTCGGCGCCGTGGTCTGAGTCTTCCAGTACGGCCATCTCGCGGGCGTCCTCGGTGCCCAGGGGCTGGGGTGCTGCTGGTTCCGGCGACGATGGCGCTGCTCGGGCGCCGGGCCTGGTGGGCGCCGAAGCCGTTGCGCCGGGCGCACGACCGGTTCGGGCCGCGTGAAGAGACCTCCTCTGAGCGGGAGTTGGCGAACCGGTGACCGAACTACTTGTTCTCGCCCGGCTTTCCGACGTGGTCGCCGTCGCCGGGGGTGTAATCCCCGGGCTTGGCCGGCGCGCCGGAGGTGGAGAGGGAGGCGGGCGGCATGTGGTCGCCGCCGTCTCCCGACTTGCCGGTCGCGCCGGAGGCGTTGAGCTGGAAGGCGAAGAGGAGGGCGGCCACAGCGAGGGTGGCGGTGAACCAGAGGGTGATGCGTCGCATGTCGTGCTCCTGCTTGACGGGGTGGGGGCGCTGCTACCAGGCGAACTCTTCGGTGTGGACGCTGTCGCGGTGGGCACCGGCGCCACGGGCGGCCTTGCGGACGGCGGTGATCCAGGTGGTCGGGCCGCAGACGTAGATGTCCCGGTCGGCGATGTCGGGGACGAGGCTCTTTAGGACCTGGGCGTCGTCGTCGAGGTGGGCGGGACCGGGGGCCGGGCAGGCGGTGTCGGTGAGGTGGGCGGGGCCCTTGGTCCGCCAGGAGGTGTCGGCGAGGCGCGTGGCACCAGCGGATTGCCAGGTCGCGTCGGTGGGGTGGGCGGAACCCACGGCCTGCCAGGACGTGTCGGCGCGGCGTGGGCCCGGGAGGAGGATCAGCTCGACGCCTCGGTGGGCGGCGATGGTGCGGAGTTCGTCGGCGAACACGGCGTGCTCGTCCTCGCCGTAGCGATAGATGAGGGTGGCCTCGCCGGGGGCGTAGGGGACGTCTTCGAGCAGGGCGCGCATGGGGGTGATGCCGATTCCGGCGGCCATGAGGAGCATGCCGGGGTGGGTGCGGCGGCGGGCGGTGAGGGTGCCGTAGGGGCCCTCGATCAGGGCGCGGGTGCCGGGGGTGAGGCGGGCGGCGCGTTCGCTGCCGTCACCCGCTGACTTGATGGTGATGCGCAGCCGGTCCGGGGTGGGGGCGGCGGAGAGGGTGTACGGGTTGCCGCGGGACCAGCCGGGGCCGTCGAGGAAGCGCCAGACGAAGAACTGGCCGGAGGCCGTCCGCATCCTGTCCAGGCGATGGCCCTTGAGCGTGACCGACACCGTGCCCGGCGCCTCGGTGACCACGGATTCCACGCGCAGGCGGTGGTAGAGCGAGCGCCAGGCGGGCAGGGCGACGCGGTAGAGGAGGGTGGCGGCGAACGCGAAGCCGTACAGGCACCACCAGTAGACGCGGGTCCAGGTCTCGTGGAAGTCGGCGCCGTCGGTGAAGGTGTGCGGGAAGGTGGCCGCGATGCCTGCGTAGGAGTAGAGGTGCAGCAGGTGCCAGGACTCGTAGCGCAGTCGGCGGCGGGCCGCGCGGATCGAGGTGCCCACGACCATGATCAGCAGGATGGTTCCTACCGTGGCGAACAGCATCCATGAGTCGGTGACGAACAGGCGGAGGAGTGCGTCCGGTATCGCCGTGGGTTCGCGCGTGGTGCGTTCTACGGCGAACAGGACGACATGGGCGGTCATCAGCCAGAACGAGGCGAAGCCGACCAGGCGGTGTCGGCGGGTGAGCAGGTCGTGACCCCAGGAGCGTTCGACCCAGGGGATCCGGGCGAGCAGCACGACCTGGAGGATCATCAGGTCGGAGGCCAGCAGTCCGGCGAGCAGGCCGAGGGAGCCCGTCGCCCGGTCGGAGGCGGTCAAGCTGAGTGGGCCTCCCTGGTTCATCACCCACAGGGCTACGACCGCGACCACGGACAGGATCGCCAGCGCGCCGAGCGGGTCGGCGAGTGTGAACCGCCTGCTGCGAGGCGGGGCGGGCGGCTTGTGGTGCCCGCGAGGACGCTCGGTGGACAGGGTCATCGGCGGGCTTCCTTCGTCGCGAGGTCCAGGAGTGCCCCGTAGGCAGGGCGGGCTCTCACCCTTACGACGCTCTTTGTGGCCGTCTTAAGAAACTCGGCGGTCGGGAGGGGCGGGCGGGCCGCTGACCTGTGTCGATATCGGCTCGGCGGGAGGACCGGCCCGCGTGGTTCTTAGACTTCCTTGTTGTTCGCCGTCGATCCTGGGGGCCGGCGACGGTGCCCGTTCCCGCGGGTGTCGGTGAGGAAGTCGAGGTACTGCATGACGGCGGTGGGCCGGAAGCCGGAGGTGCTGGTGGTCGACGACGACCCCGGCGTGCGCGCGGCCCTGGATCTGGGACTCGGTCTTGAGGGCTTCACGGTCCGGCTGGCCGAGGACGGCGAGGCGGCACTCGACGAGGTCGCCGGCCGGCCGCCGTCGGTGATCGTCCTGGACGTGACGATGCCGGGCCTGTCCGGGGTCGACGTGGTCCGCGCGCTGCGCGCCCAGGGCCGGACGCTCCCGGTGTGCATGCTCTCCGCCCGCGACGAGGTCGACGACCGGGTCGCGGGGCTCGCGGCGGGCGCGGACGACTACGTCGTAAAACCGTTCTCCGTCGGGGAGTTGTCCGCTCGCCTGCACGCGATGGTGCGTCTGCACGAGTCGACGACCGAGCGGTCCCTGGTCGTCGGCGATGTCGCGATCGAGCCCGCGCGCCGCGTGGCTTCCCGGGCCGGACGCGAACTGCGGCTGACCACCCGCGAGTTCGACCTGCTGCTCGCGCTCGCCCACCGTCCCGGCCAAGTCCTGTCCCGGGCCCAGCTGTTGGAGCAGGTATGGGGCTACACCTGGGACGTGGACACCAATGTGGTGGACGTGTTCATCGGCTACCTCCGCAAGAAACTGGAGGCCGACGGCGGCCCCCGGGTGCTGCGCACCGTCCGCGGCATCGGCTTCGTCCTGCGCACCGGCCCGTGAGGGGGCTGCCGCGCGGTCCGCGCTCCCGGATCACGGCCGCGGTCATCCCTGCGTACCGGCCCGTAACGCAGCTGCCGCGCGGTCTACGCTCCCGAATCACGACCACGACCGGCCCCGCGATCCCACCCCCGACATGGCTACCGCCCAGCCCACGCCCCCACATCACATCCGCCGTCGCCCCGCGTACCGGCCCATGACGTGGCTGCCGCGCAGTCTGCGCTCCCGGATCACGGCCGCGGTCGTGCTGTTGGTGACTGTCGTGGTCGCGCTCGCCGGGCTGGTCATCGTCTCCCGGATCGACCACCGCGACCGTACCGACGTCGACCGCCAACTCGCCGCCCGCGCCGAGAAGGGCGACCAGGACGCGGACAAGCTCCGCGACCAGGGCGACCATCCGGGCACCGACGAGGAGAACGGGGACGACTACGGCGGCCTGCTCGCCGGCAGCCAGAGCCTGGTCCGGCTGGTCTCCGGCGGGAAGGTGATCGCCCAGCACGGTGAGACGCCGACCGCTCCGCTCCCGGTGCCCACCCGCGACGGCTACCGCACGATCGACACCGGTGGACAGACCTGGCGCTCACTGACCCGGTCCCTGAGCACCACCGGCGAGCGACTCGAAGTCCTCCAGGACATCGATCCCATCGAACGGCGGCTGGCGGACAACACCGTGATCGTCGCCGCCGTCACCCTCCTCGCCGCCCTCGCCACCGCCGGCGGCGTCTGGCTGCTCACGCGGATCATCCTCCAGCCGCTCGAACGCCTGCGGACCGGAGCCCTCGCGATCAGCGCGGACACGGCGGGACCCCAACTCCCCGCCGTCACGCGGCCGCAGGAGGTCGCCGACCTCTCCCACGCGCTGAACAGCATGCTGGACCAGTTGCGCGTCAGCATGGACTCCACCCGCCGTTTCACCGCCGACGCGGGCCACGAACTGCGCACCCCGCTCACCAGCATCGGCGTGACCCTGGAAACCCTCCAGCGCAACCCCGACCTCCCCGCGTCCCAACGGGCCCGGGCCCTGGAGGCGATGAGCGCGGAGCACCGCCGTATCACCGCGCTCCTCACCGGACTGCAGACCCTGGCCCGCGGCGACGCCCACGCCCTGCCCGAACGCACCGCTGTCGTCCTGAGCGAACTCCTCGACGAGGCCGTCGCCCACGCGGCACACCGCCACCCCACGACCACCTACCGGCTCACGGCCAACACCCCCGCGACCGTGCACGGTTGGCCCGTCGGCCTACGCCTGGCCGTCGACAACCTCCTCGACAACGCGGCCCTCCACGGCCGCCCCGACGGCACGGTGGACGTCCGGCTCAGCGAGGACGCGGGCACTGTCCGGATCACGGTCGGCGACGACGGCCCCGGCATCCCCGCCGATCAACAACAGGCCATGAAGGCCCGGTTCACCCGCGGCACCCGCACCCGTTCCCCCGGCTCCGGCCTCGGTCTCGCCCTCGTCGACCAACAGGCCCACCTCCACCACGGCACCCTCCACCTCGCCCCCGCCCCCGCCGGAGGCCTGGAGGCCACCCTCAGCCTCCCCGCGACACCGGAGGACGAGCCCCGCCAACGGCCCACTCCCGACGACTGACCACGACAACGGATCCAGACGCGGGCCTACGACGGGACACGCGTCCAACTCCCGCTCGCCCCACCCGTCTCACCCGAGCGACCCGGGCCGCCATCCGCCGGGACCGAGACACCGGATCCAGACCCGGGCCTACGACCGAGACGCGCGTCCAGCACCGGCGCCCACCCCCACCCGTCTCACCCGGGCAACCCCGCCAGCATCCGCCGATCCCGAGGCGCCGCCTTCCGGTCCAGCCGTGCGTCCAGCAGTCGCCGTGCCGCGTCGCACCGCCCCGCCGACACCAGCGCGTACAGCAACGTCTCCTCGACGACCTCGCGTTGGGCCGCGCTGCCGCCCACCTTGCGCAGGACCGGCAGCAGCGCGTCGAGGCCGTGGGCGGCTTCGTGGAAGCGGTGTTCGACGAGGGCGGCGAAGGCGTCGCAGAGCGGGGCGATGACCTCGCGCTGGACCGGGTCGGCGCCCGCCGCGTGGTCGCGCAGTCGGCGCAGGGCGGGTAGGTCACCGGCGGCGGTGAGGGCCACCGCCGCGTGCAGGGCGGTGAACGCGGTCGCCGGTCGCTCCAGCACCTCGCAGGCCACGGTGTCCAGGACGTCCGAAGTCGGCAGCTCCCCCTGCCAGTTGCCGCTGAGCCGGGCCCGCCACAGCAGTGACCCCGAGTCGACCAGCGCGCGTACCCCGGTCACCCGCCCCGGCGCCAACTGGGCGAACCAGCGCCTGCGTACGGCTGCCGGGTCGTCCAACGCGAGTTCGTGCAGGGCGATGTGCCAGGAGAAGTGGGCCCGGTGGACCGCGCCCCGGCCCTGCCCGGACACCCAGCCGTCGAGCCAGTCCCGGCCCGCCTCGTGGGCGCCGGACTCGTAGTGGACGTGGGCCAGCGCGTGCACGGCATGGCCGGATGCGGGCTCAACTCCCAGCGCGCGGTGGGCGAGTTCACCCGCCTCGTGCAGCCGGCCCTGTTCCTGGCGGAGGAACGCGAGCAGCGAGGTGTGGAACCAGTGCCCGTCGTAGGCGGGGGACGTGCGCTCGACCAGGCGCAGCGCGTAGTCGTCGTCCAGGTCGGTGGCGCCGGAGAAGGCGATGGTGGGTACGGCGGCGGCGAGGGCGAGCGCGTCGGCGGGGTGGGTGTCGAGGTGTCGTATCAACGCGCGGTCCCCGTCGGCGCATTGGACGCGGCGCGTGATCACGTCCACGAAGGAGCGTTCGCGTTCGTCGGCCCGTTCGTGTGCGCAGCGCTGGGCGTCGGCGAGTGCCCGGGGTACGTCGACGTCGGCTCCGCACTCGTGGCCGAGCAGGGCCAACGCCGCGTGTCCCAGGGCGAATCCGGGGTCCAGGGCGACCGCGCGGGTGAAGGCGTCCTCGGCTCCGGCACGCACTTTGAGGACTCGGTCGAGTCCGTTGCGGTACGCGGTGGCGGCTTCGGCGTGGGTCGACAGGGGGAGTCCGAGTCCGTCGACGGGCCTGCGGCGGGCGCGGCGGGCCGGTGGGGCGAGCAGGTGCCGGGCTAGAGCGGCGGCCTGGACGCGGATCTCGGGGATCGCGGTGGTCTCCCAGAGTTCGCCGCGCCTGGGGGCGCCGAGCGTGAACAGCGGTCGCAGGGAACGGCCTTGGGTGTCGAGGAGGCGTCCGTCGCGGGTGGCGACCCCCATGCCGAGCGGTCCGGGCACGGCCGCCCCGGTCTCGAACAGCCCGCGCCACAACGGGTCTTCGAGCCGTTGGCCCGGTCCGGTGCAGTCGATCACCCAACCGACGTGCAGCGTACGGCCGTTGGCGAGCGTGACGACCAACTGGCCGTCGTTCTCCACCGCGTCGGCGATCGTGCCCGCGTGGACCTGGAGGCGGCGTGCGGTGCGGGCCCGGGTCACCGACTCGGCGGTGGTGGGTGCCATGCGGTGGCGATGGGTGTTCCAGAGGGCGCCCTCGTGGGTGAGGAACTCCCCGCGTTCTTCGGGGGTGAGGCTTCGCCAGAGTCTCGCGGTGTGCGGGCGCAGGCTGTCGAGTGCGGGCCGCCAGTCGCCGCGGGTGCGGACCGAGCAGCTGACGTGCCGGTAGACGGTTCGGCGCAGTGCGTTCAGTGTCAGGTCGCGGGGCCAGCTCGGTGCCTCCATCGCGCCGGCCGGTCCCAACGCGTGGGGCTGGGGCAGGAGTCCGCTGCGGGAGACGGCGTGGACCGTGCGTTCGGGGCGGTCGAGGGTGAGGGCGAGGTCCACGGCGGTGAGGCCCGTGCCGACGAGGAGGAGGTCGGCGGTGTCCTCGCGTACGGTGTCCAACGCACCGGGTTCCCAGGGCGAGTTGACGAAGCGGGGCGAGGTGCGCAGGGCGGGCGGGGCCCAGGCGGCGGTCGGGGCGGCGGGGCCGGTGGCGAGGACGGCGCTGTCGGCGGTGAGGAGTCCCCCGTCGGCGAGGTGGAGTTCCACCGGGCCTTCGGGGGTGCCGGTACAGCTCTCGGCGCGGGTGCGCAGCCGTCGTACGGAGACCGTGCCGTGGGAGCGGACGACGGCCTGGGCGAGGGTGTCGGCGAGGTAGGCGCCGTAGCGGTAGCGGGTGGCGAAGTCGGCGCCGGAGACGGTGGGTTCGCCGTGGCGGCAGAGCCAGCGGGTGAAGTGGCCGGGGTCGTCGGGATAGCAACTCATGCCGCCCGCCGGGACGTTGAGCCGGTGGCGTGGATCGGGGGTCGCGTAGGCGGTGCCGCGGCCGGCCTCCGGGGCCGGGTCGACCAGCACCAGGTCGAGGGGGGTCCGGCGGCGGGTGGCCGTCTCGCACAGCTGGACGGCGGTCAGGGTGCCCGCCGCGCCGGCTCCGACGATCGCCACGGTGGGCCGCTTGCGGACTTCGGTCACGAATGCCTCCGGCGCTGGTCTGCCGCGGAGCCCCGTCGAAACGGAACTCCGCCTTCAGTTCCTTCCTCACTATTCCGACCGGGTAGGTGGGGAAGCCATGGCGGGACGGGGATCTCACCGGATACTCAGGGCACCGGTCGGCGCCTTCATACTCTGTTCACACTCCCGGAGCGTCCGGCAACCGTGGTTTCAGGCCTTCCTTCAGGCTCTCTTCACAGGAATCTCAGGTTGAGCCCCTGGGATTCAAAGATTCAACCCATGCAAGTGGCGCAGGATGCAACGGCACTGGTGATCTCGTCGCGTATGGCCAGGGGGTGTGCGCGACATACGGAGGAAGGCGTGCCGTGGGCGTGTCGCACATATCCAACCGGTCCGAGAAGCAGTCGGAGAGGTGGTCCCGTCGTGGGGTCCTCACCGTGCTCGGGGTGGTGCCGGCCGCCGTCCTGACCGGTTGCAGCGGCTCGGCGGGCGCCGCGGAGAGCTCGTCGTCCGGCGGTTCGTCGGCGACGGCGTCGGTGAAGGCCCCGAAGGTGCCGACCGTCACGGTCCTACCCGCGGACGGCACCAAGAAGGCTGCCTTCACCACCCCGGTCACGGTCACTGTGGCCGACGGCACGCTCTCCACGGTGAAGGTGACCGGCAACGACGGCTCCACGCTGGCCGGGACGTTCAACGACGCCAAGACGACATGGACGTCCACGAAGAACCCGTACTCGGGCACGAAGTACACGGTCGCGGCGCAGGCCCAGGGCGCCGCCGCGAAGACCGCGACCTTCACCACCAAGGCGCCCGGCGAGACCTTCGTCGGCTACTTCACCCCCGAGGCGAACTCCACCTCCGGCGTCGGCATGCCCGTGTCGATCAACTTCACGCACGCCGTCAAGGACCGGGCCGCTGTCCAGAAGGCGATCACGGTCACCGCCGAGCCCGCCGTCGAGGTGGTCGGCCACTGGTTCAGCGACACCCGGCTCGACTTCCGCCCCGAGACGTACTGGGCGGCCGGCACGAAGATCACGCTCAGCCTCCGCCTGAAGGACATCGAGGGCCAGGACGGCATCTACGGCGTCCAGTCCAAGGACGTCACCTTCGACATCGGTCGCGAGCAGATCAGCACGGTCGACCTGTCCAGCAAGGAGATGGTCGTCAAGCGGGACGGTAAGACCCTCGCCACCTACCCGGTCAGCGGCGGCAACGCCCAGCACACCACCTGGGCCGGGATCATGGTGATCAGCGAGCGGTTCAAGCAGACCCGCATGGAGTCCTCGACGGTCGGGCTCGGCGACGAGTACGACATCTCCGACGTCCCGCACGCCCAGCGTCTGACCACCTCCGGCACCTTCGTGCACGGCAACTACTGGGCGTCCACCTCGGTGTTCGGCAGCGAGAACACCAGCCACGGCTGCGTCGGCCTGCACGACGCGAAGGGCGCCAACGACAGTTCGGTGGCGGGCTACAAGTTCTACGACAGCTCGATGCTCGGCGACGTGGTCATCGTGAAGAACTCCGGCGACAAGACCGTGGCGGCGGACAACGGCCTCAACGGCTGGAACCTGTCCTGGGCGAACTGGAAGGCGGGGAGCGCGGTCTGAGTCCTGGCGGCGCGTTCCAGGTCCCGGCTGCGCCCCCGGCCGCTCCCGGGCAGCCCCCGGGCAGGCTTTGGTCCCGGCCGGGGATACCGCTCGGAACCTCCCCATTCACCGCATTCATCACCTGAACTCCCGCACGGCGAAAGGACTTTCCCGGCTTCACCTCTTGACGCCCGGAGTGGCTGAGAGCACATTGACCGCGCGCCCACTGCGTGAGAGCGCTCTCAGGCAGGTGCGGCACCCGCATCCCCACTCCGTATCCGAGAGGCACCGATGAGTGAAACCTCCGGCAGGCAGCGCAGACCCCGCCCCTTCAGGCGCGTCCTGATCGCCGTCCTCAGCACCCTCGGCCTGGCGGCCGCCACCGCCACGGCCTTCACCCTGCCCGCGAACGCCTCCGCGCCCACGCCGCCGTCGGGCTGGACGCAGGTCTTCCTGGACGACTTCAACGGCTCCGCGGGCACCGGTGTCTCCACCACCAACTGGCAGTACGACACCGGGACTTCGTACCCGGGCGGGGCCGCCAACTGGGGCACCGGCGAGGTCGAGACGATGACCTCCTCCACCAACAACGTGGCCCTCGACGGCAACGGCAACCTGCTGATCACCCCGCGCCGGGACGCCTCCGGCAACTGGACCTCGGGCCGTATCGAGACCAACCGCACCGACTTCCAGCCGCCGGCCGGCGGGAAGCTCCGGGTCGAGGCCCGTATCCAACTCCCCAACGTCACCGGCTCGTCGGCGCTCGGCTACTGGCCCGCGTTCTGGATGCTGGGCGCGCCGTACCGGGGCAACTACCAGAACTGGCCCGGTGTGGGCGAGTTGGACATCATGGAGAACGTCCAGGGTCTCAACACCGACTGGTCCACGGTGCATTGCGGCACCAGCCCGGGTGGTCCGTGCAACGAGACGACCGGTATCGGCGGTTCGACGGCGTGCACGGGCACGACCTGCCAGGCCGGCTTCCACACGTACGCGATGGAGTGGGACCGCTCGACCAGCCCCCAGCAGATCCGCTACTACCTCGACGGCGTCAACTTCGAGACGGTGAACTCCAGTCAGGTCGACGCGACGACGTGGGCGAACGCGACGAACCACGGCTTCTTCATCATCCTGAACGTGGCGATGGGCGGCGGCTTCCCGGACGCGTTCGGCGGCGGCCCCACCAGCACCACCGACCCGAACCACCCGATGACGGTGGACTACGTCCAGGTGCTCCAGTCCACGGGCAGTGGGAGCGGTACCACACCCCCGCCGACCGGCAACCGGGACGCCTACAGTGCCGTCCAGGCCGAGTCCTACGACAGCCAGTCCGGCACCATCGCCGAGACCACCACGGACACGGGCGGCGGCCAGGACATCGGCTCCATCGCCAACGGCGACTGGGCGCTCTACAAAGGCGTCAACTTCGGTTCCACGGCGGCCACCCAGTTCTACGCCCGGGTCGCCAGCGGCGCCGCGAGCGGCGTCAGCGGCCTGGTCCAGGTACGCCTCGACAGCCCCACCGCGACCCCGATCGGCAGCTTCGCGCTGGCCAACTCCGGGGGCTGGCAGTCATGGAGGACGGTACCGGCCAACATCAGCTCGGTCACCGGCACCCACGACGTCTATCTCACCTTCACCAGCGGCCAGCCGGCGGACTTCGTGAACGTGAACTGGTTCGACTTCGGTCACTGATCCCCGACTCCCCACGAGCAGGGGGCTCCACGCACTGAGCCGAAGCGCGATAGGTGTCACAAAGGCAGGTTTGTTGTCCCCGGGGTCGGCGGCTATGTCCTTTACCGAGAGTCTTGTCCGCCGAACCCGGAGTCGTGTCCCTCGACGGGCCGATGTGGTCGGCGCTCCGGAAGCCGTGTGATCGCGGCGCTCACTGCCAACCCGAGCGTGACACCGACAGCGGCGGCGACGCTCTGCGCCCAGGCATTGTCGAGAGAGTCGGGCAGGACGGCGCTGGTGAGCCGGGTGGCGCCCCACAGGACTGTTACCGCGGCCAGTGCGGCCGGCCAGCGGTGCGGTACCCCGTCGCTGATGTCGTCGACGATATGGAAGAGGAGCAGCAGCGCCATGAGGAAGCTGCCGTCGAAATCATCCCAGCCGAGCGCGGTGAACCCGGCCCCGAAGGCAAGCACGAACAGCCAGAGCCCCACCAGTCGCCGGACGGACGTGGGCGGCTGTCGCCTCGCACCATGCCAAGGCCAAAAGAACCGTGTGATGTGCTGGACGATCGCGTACTTCTGCATGACTCGCGTCCTGATCCCCCGGGGTAGCCGACTCCCGCCGGCGCTCAGTGGTAGGACGCACAGGAGCAGGACGCGGTTGTGGTGAAGTGTCGCCGCATGGAACCGCCTCGGGGAGCCAGAGGCTGTCGATCTTCGCTCCTGGTGACAGAAGGGCTGCCGAGTGAGCATGTGTGACAAGCCGCGTGCTTCGCTGGTGACAACCAGGCCGCTTCGACGGTCCTGTACACCGGTTCTTCTGGCTCCCCTGGTGACAACTTCCGTGCTTCGGCTCACGCACACACGTGGAGCCCCCTTTTTTTGACGAGGTCTCAGCGCAGCTCCGCCCGAAACCCCGCCGGCGTCAGATCCGTGTGCTGATGGAAGAACTTGGAGAAGTTCGCCGCGTCGGGGAAGCCAACTGCCGCACCGACCCGGCCGATCGGCAGGTCCGTGTGGGCCAGGAGACGCTTCGCCTCCAGGACGACGCGTTTGTCGATGAAGCCCTTGGGGGTCTCGCCGGTGGCGGCGCGGACCGCGCGGACGAGGGTGCGGCGGGAGTAGCCGAGGGCGTCGGCGTAGGCGCTGACGCTGTGGTTGGTGGCGAAGCCCTTCTCTACGGCGTTCCGGAAGAGGGTGAACGTCGTGTCGGCCTGTCGCGCGGCATCCTCGGCCGAGCTCGCCGCCAGGTGCGCCAGGCGCAGCAGGAACGCCGTCAGGGAGTGGCGCAGCACCGAGGTGTGCAGGCTCAGGGGGAGGGTCTCCGTGTCCTCGTACTCGCGTTGGAGCTGGCCCAGTGAGGCGCGCAGTGCGGCGAGGCGGGGCTCGTCGGGGTGCAGGACGGGCGGGAGGTCGTAGCGGTAGAGGCCTGTCGCCTCGACCGTGGCGCGCGGGAGGAAGCCGGGCTGCATCGTCAGGACGGTGCCTCGGTACTCGCTGGTCGAGGAGAAGCGGTGGACCTGGCCTGGGCGGATCCACAGGATGTCGCCGGCGGTCACCTCGTACTCGGCGAAGTCGATCATGTGGCGGACCGGGCCGCCGGAGAAGAGCATCACCACATGGAAGTCGATGCGGTGGACGCGGTGCAGGGGTGCGTCGGCGTGCCAGGTGTGACCGGTGCCCATCGCGCCGACCTGCATGCCGACGCCGCAGACACTCAGATCGACAGGGAAGGGAAACGTTCTGATCACGTCGCCGTCACCGCCGACGTCTTGGATAGTTCTGTCCGTCATGTCCTTCTCGTGTCGCCTCAGCGCTGCTGCCGGTGTCCCACTTTCACCACAGGCTGGCACACCGGCACCTTCCCTCGTAAAAGTCAGACTTTTAGATTTGAAGACGTCCGAGCAGTTCTTCCGCTCTTACCGAGGACTTCTTGAAGATGAACGCGCACACACCTGACAGCTTCGAGTGGACCGATCTCGACCGTCGAGCCGTCGACACCGCCCGTGTTCTGGCCGCTGACGCGGTGCAGAAGGTCGGCAACGGCCACCCCGGCACCGCGATGGCCCTGGCTCCCGCCGCGTACACGATCTTTCAGAAGGTGATGCGTCACGACCCCGCGGATCCCGAGTGGACCGGCCGTGACCGCTTCGTCCTCTCCCCCGGCCACACCTCGCTGACGCTCTACACGCAGTTGTACCTCGCCGGGTACGAGCTGGAGCTGGACGATCTGAAGGCGTTCCGGACGCACGGTTCGAAGACGCCTGGCCACCCCGAGTACGGGCACACGGCCGGTGTGGAGACCACGACAGGACCGCTCGGACAGGGTGTCGCCAACGCGGTGGGCATGGCCATGGCCGCCCGCTACGAGCGCGGCCTGTTCGACCCCGAGGCCCCCGAGGGCGAGTCGCCCTTCGACCACACCGTCTGGGCGATCGTCTCCGACGGCGACCTGGAGGAGGGCATCTCCGCCGAGGCCTCCTCGCTGGCCGGCCACCAGAAGCTCGGCAACCTCGTCTTCGTCTACGACGACAACCACATCTCCATCGAGGGCGACACCGCGACCGCCTTCTCCGAGGACGTGCTGAAGCGGTACGAGGCCTACGGCTGGCACACCCAGCGCATCGAGCCCGCCGCCGACGGCGACATCGACACCAGCGCGCTGTACACGGCGCTCAGGACGGCGCAGGCGGAGACCGAGCGCCCCTCGATCATCGCGATGCGCACGATCATCGCCTGGCCTGCCCCGAACGCCCAGAACACCGAGGCCGCCCACGGCTCCGCGCTCGGCGCCGACGAGATCGCCGCCACCAAGCGCGTCCTCGGCTTCGACCCCGAGAAGTCCTTCGAGGTCGCCGACGAGGTCATCGCCCACTCCCGCCAGGCCCTCGACCGGGGCGCCGAGGCACACTCCGCCTGGGACAAGCAGCTCGACAAGTGGCGCGGCGCCCAGCCCGAGCGCGCGAAGCTCTTCGACCGGATCGTCGCCGGTCAGCTCCCCGAGGGCTGGGAGCAGTCCCTCCCGGTCTTCGAGGCGGGCTCCTCCGTCGCCACCCGCGCCGCCTCCGGCAAGACCCTCCAGGCGCTCGGCGCGGTCCTGCCCGAGCTGTGGGGCGGCTCCGCCGACCTGGCCGGCTCGAACAACACCACCATCGACAAGACGTCGTCCTTCCTCCCGACGGGCAACCCGCTGCCGGAGGCCGACCCGTACGGCCGTACGATCCACTTCGGTATCCGCGAGCACTCGATGGCGGCCGAGATGAACGGCATCGCCCTGCACGGCAACACCCGTGTCTACGGCGGCACCTTCCTGGTGTTCTCCGACTACATGCGCAACGCCGTCCGCCTCTCCGCGCTGATGCAGCTCCCGGTGACGTACGTGTGGACGCACGACTCCATCGGTCTCGGTGAGGACGGCCCCACGCACCAGCCGGTCGAGCACCTCGCCTCGCTGCGCGCGATCCCGGGCCTGAACATCGTGCGCCCGGCCGACGCCAACGAAACCGCGATCGCCTGGGCCGAGATCCTCAAGCGGCACGCCACGAAGCCCGCCCCGCACGGCCTCGCGCTGACCCGCCAGGGCGTTCCGACCTACGAGCCCAACCCCGATGCGGCGCGCGGCGGTTACGTCCTCAAGGACTCCTCCACCGAGACCCCGGACGTCGTGCTCATCGCGACCGGTTCCGAGGTCCACCTCGCCGTCGAGGCGCGGGAGCAGCTGGAGGCCGAGGGGGTCGGTACCCGGGTGGTGTCGATGCCGTCCGTGGAATGGTTCGAGGAGCAGTCGCGCGAGTACCGCGACAGCGTCCTTCCGCCGTCCGTGAAGGCCCGCGTTGCGGTCGAGGCCGGGATCGGTCTCACGTGGTACCGGTTCGTGGGTGACGCAGGACGCATCGTCTCCCTCGAACACTTCGGCGCCTCCGCCGATGCCAAGACCCTGTTCGCCGAGTTCGGTTTCACCGCCGGGAACGTCGCCGCAGCAGCCCAGGAATCCCTTGCCGCCGCGCGCGGTTGATCCGATCGCCAGAAAGAAGATGATCACAGTGACCGAAGTGACCGCATCCGCGGGAGCACTCAAGCGCCTGTCCGACGAGGGCGTCTCCATCTGGCTGGACGACCTGTCGCGCAAGCGGATCGAGTCCGGCAACCTCGCCGAGCTCGTCGACACCAGGAACGTCGTCGGTGTCACCACCAACCCGTCGATCTTCCAGGCCGCCATCGGCTCCGGCGAGGGTTACGAGGAGCAGCTGGCCGACCTGGCCGTGCGCGCCGTGACGGTCGAAGAGGCCGTACGGATGATGACCACCGCCGACGTCCGCGCCGCCGCCGACATCCTGCGCCCGGTCTACGAGGCGACCGGCGGCCGGGACGGCCGGGTCTCCATCGAGGTCGACCCCCGGCTCGCCCACAACACGCCGGCCACCATCGCCGAGGCCAAGCAGCTCTTCTGGCTGGTGGACCGCCCCAACGTGATGATCAAGATCCCGGCGACGAAGGCCGGTCTCCCGGCCATCACCGAGGTCATCGGCAAGGGCATCAGCGTCAACGTCACGCTGATCTTCTCCCTGGAGCGCTACCGCGAGGTCATGGACGCCTACCTGGCCGGCCTGGAGAAGGCGCAGGCCGCCGGCATCGACCTGGCGACCATCCACTCCGTGGCGTCCTTCTTCGTCTCCCGCGTCGACTCCGAGATCGACAAGCGCCTCACCGCGCTCGCCACTGGGGGCACCTCCCAGGCTTTCGGCACTGGGGGAGAGGCACTGGCCCTCAAGGGCAAGGCCGCACTCGCCAACGCGCGGCTCGCCTACGAGGCCTACGAAGAGGTCTTCGCCGGTGACCGCTTCACCGCCCTCGCGGGTGCCAAGGCCAACAAGCAGCGCCCCCTGTGGGCCTCGACCGGCGTGAAGGACCCGTCGTACAAGGACACCCTGTACGTCGACGAGCTGGTCGCGCCCGGCACGGTCAACACCATGCCGGAGGCGACGCTGAACGCCACCGCCGACCACGGCGACATCCACGGCGACACGGTGACCGGCGGCTACGCGCAGGCCCGCGCCGACCTGGACGCCGTAGAACGGCTCGGGATCTCGTACGACGTGGTCGTCAAGCAGCTGGAGGACGAGGGCGTCGCCAAGTTCGAGGCGGCCTGGCAGGACCTGCTGGACGCCGTCGCGAAGTCGCTGAGCGGCAAGGGGGTCGACGGGGAATGAGCGAGGAGCTTCCCGTAACGAAAGCGGCCGAGGCCGCCGGGCAGGTGCTGACCGTCGAGGCGCTCGCGGACGCGCTCGACCTCGACTGGGACAACCCGCTGCGTGACGCGCGCGACCGCCGGCTCCCTCGTATCGCGGGGCCGTCCGGGCTGGTCATCTTCGGTGTCACCGGCGACCTGTCCCGCAAGAAGCTGATGCCGGCCGTCTACGACCTGGCCAACCGCGGCATGCTGCCGCCGGGCTTCTCCCTCGTCGGGTTCGCCCGGCGGGACTGGGAGGACCAGGACTTCGCGCAGGTGGTGCACGACTCGGTGCGCGAGCACTCCCGGACCGAGTTCCGTGAGGAGGTCTGGCAGCAGCTCGCCGAGGGCATGCGGTTCATCCCGGGCGACTTCGACGACGACACGGCGTTCAAGCAACTGCGCGCGGCGGTGGACGAGTTGGACACCTCCCGGGGTACCAGCGGCAACTACGCGTTCTACCTGTCCGTACCTCCGAAGTTCTTCCCGAAGGTCGTCCAGCAGCTGAAGAAGCACGGCCTCGCGACGGCCGCCGAGGGATCCTGGCGGCGCGCGGTCATCGAGAAGCCGTTCGGCCGCGACCTGAAGAGCGCGCGCGAGCTGAACAAGATCGTGCACGAGGTGTTCGACCCGGACCAGGTGTTCCGTATCGATCACTACCTCGGCAAGGAGACCGTCCAGAACATCCTGGCGCTGCGCTTCGCCAACCAGATGTACGAGCCCATCTGGAACCGGTCCTACGTCGACCACATCCAGATCACGATGGCCGAGGACATCGGCATCGGCGGGCGGGCCGGCTACTACGACGGCATCGGCTCGGCCCGTGACGTCATCCAGAACCACCTCCTGCAGCTGATGGCGCTGACCGCCATGGAGGAGCCGATCGCCTTCGACGAGGAGGCGCTGCTCACCGAGAAGCTCAAGGTGCTGAAGTCGGTACGGCTGCCCCAGGAGCTGGGCGAGCACACGGTGTTCGGGCAGTACGCGGAGGGCTGGCAGGGCGGCGAGAAGGTCGTCGGCTACCTGGAGGAAGACGGCATCGACCCCAAGTCGAAGACCGACACCTACGCGGCCGTCAAGCTGGAGGTCGACAACCGCCGCTGGGCGGGCATCCCCTTCTACCTGCGCACCGGCAAGCGTCTCGGCCGGCGCGTCACGGAGATCGCGGTCGTCTTCAAGCGCGCCCCGCACTCCCCCTTCGACTCCAGCGCCACCGAGGAGCTGGGCCAGAACGCGATCGTGATCCGCGTGCAGCCCGACGAGGGCATGACGGTCCGTTTCGGCTCCAAGGTGCCGGGCACCTCGATGGAGATCCGGGACGTGTCCATGGACTTCGCCTACGGCGAGTCGTTCACGGAGTCGAGCCCGGAGGCGTACGAGCGGCTCATCCTGGATGTGCTGCTCGGCGACGCCAACCTGTTCCCGCGCCACCAGGAAGTGGAAGAGTCCTGGAAGATCCTCGACCCGATCGAGGAGTACTGGGCACAGAACGGCAAGCCCGCGCAGTACTCCTCGGGCAGTTGGGGTCCCGAGGAGGCGGACGAGATGCTCGCACGAGACGGACGGAGCTGGCGCAGGCCATGAAGATCGACCTGAGCGACACCACGGCAAGCAAGATCAACAAGGCGCTGGTGCAGGGTCGCCGCGACATCGGCACCCCTGCCGTGGGCATGGTCCTGACGATGGTCATCGTCACGGACGAGGAGAACGCCTACGACTCGATCAAGGCGGCCGAGGAGGCCTCGCACGAGCACCCCTCGCGCACCCTGGTCGTCATCAAGCGGCACGCCCGCACCCCGCGCGACCGCACCAACTCGCACCTCGACGCCGAGGTCCGGGTGGGCACCGACGCCGGCACCGGCGAGACGGTCGTGCTGCGGACCTACGGCGAGGTGTCCGACCACGCCGACTCCGTGGTGCTGCCGCTGCTGCTGCCGGACGCGCCGGTCGTCGTGTGGTGGCCGGCGGAGGCTCCCGAGGTCCCGTCGAAGGACCCGCTGGGCGCCCTCGCACAGCGCCGGATCACCGACCTGTACGCGGCGGCGAACCCCATCGAGGCCCTGGACACCCGCGGCCGTGCCTACGCGCCCGGTGACACCGACCTCGCCTGGACCCGGCTGACCCCGTGGCGCTCGATGCTGGCGGCGGCCCTCGACCAGGCCAAGTCCAAGATCACCTCGGGTGCCGTGGAGAGCGAGGCCGACAACCCGGCCGCCGAGCTGCTGGCCCGCTGGCTGGAGGCACGCCTCAAGGTGAAGATCGACCGCGTGGTCACCGCGGGACCGGTCATCACGGCCGTCCGCCTGGGCACCGGGGCCGGCGAGGTCGTCATCGACCGTCCCGAGGGCCCGCTGGCCACGCTGACCCTGCCCGGGCAGCCCTCCCGCACCCTCGCGCTGAAGGTCCGCACGACGTCCGAACTGATCGCCGAGGAGCTCAGGCGCCTCGACGCCGACGAGATGTACGCCATCGCCCTCCGGGCCGAGGGCACCAAGGAGACCCCTTCTCATGTCTGACTCCCCCAAGCTCACCCGGCGACCGGAGTGGGCCGCGCTGGAGGACCACCGCGCGGGTCAACTGCACCCGCAGTTGCGTGAGTTGTTCGCGGCGGACCCGGGGCGCGCGGAGCGGTACGTGGTCACCGTCGGCGATCTGCGCATCGACTACTCCAAGCATCTGATCACGGACGAGACCCTCGCCCTGCTGCAGGAACTCGCCACCGCCACCGGTGTGTTCGGCCTCCGGGACGCCATGTTCCGCGGCGAGAAGATCAACGTCACCGAGGACCGCGCGGTCCTGCACACCGCGCTGCGCGC